>CAYWNI010000101.1:0-9400 GCA_964459525.1 uncultured Lentimicrobiaceae bacterium
TGACTCTACAATTACGAGATTTTTTGCCATTATAAAAAGTTTTTCGATTATTAAGGTATTTTTTGAAGGGGCAAAAGTAATATAAAAAGCATTGATCAATAGAAACAATGAATTTTGGTGGTCTGCATAACAAGTGTAGACGATTAGTTTATCTGAAAAGCGTCTAAAACAACCTGAGTGGTTGGGTTGATTATCAGAACTTCCAGGCTTTTGCCATTAACGGTAATAAACGCTACAGAGGGCTGTGCTGATGATTTTTGAACATGCTCATGCCACGGGTAGGTTTCTGTGCTTTCAGGTTGTTTTTCTTCCAGACTACAGCAAATTTGCGTGATGCTTCGTTCGATTTTGGTCTTTTTCGTGCTGTATTCTTCCGAATAAATGGGCATTCCTTTTTCGACTTCCAAAAGATTATAACCTACATCGGCTGACGATAGCAGCAAAACCACCTTCTCGGTATCGTTTATTATACAATCAATTATTTCGTCACGTCGTTCGAGAATCCCCTTGTCGGCAGGCTCTGCAGCCATATATGGTCTTGTGTAGTTGCTTCCTCCGTACCACATGCCGCTAGCGTAGTTTCCGTTTGCCGGAAAAATGGGCGAATTACAAACCACAACAACATGGTCAACAGTTTCGTTTTCTGATAATTGCTTCATGGTATTTTTTAGCCAAACCAGCTGATTGTCCATGATGTAGCCTGAAGGGTTTCCTCCCATCTGGCGTATAGCTTTCGCCGATGATGACATCCAATAATTCGTGTTTAGTACCACAACAGCTAAGTTACCATATTGATAATGATAAACTTGATCGGTATACGGAGGAAAATCATCTTTGTTTTTATGTGGATCGTTTGGATGTCCATCTTCGCTAGCAGGGCCATTTTCAGGGTTGAAAAACTGCTCAGAAAAAACAGATTCAGAAGAGCTTTTTGAAAAAGGAAACTGGTCGACTGAAAGCCCGAAGTTGCTTCCATCGTCGAAAGAGTACATCACTGTTTCATGGTTGCCCATGGCAGTATAAAAAGGAATGTAATGGGCCATGGGTTCGATGGCTTTTTTCCAGTTGTGGTATTCAAAAGCTGCCATTTCTGTGCTTCGGCTGTAGCCGGAAATCAGGTTTCCAGAAAACTGGATAAAAGATGCATTGTGGGCAATGGCTTCCACTCCCAGGTTGAAAAGCGTACTTTCGTTGACGCCCAAGGATTGTTGTGAAATATCAGTACGATTGGCCATCGACCCTGACGTAAATCCAAATACAAACGGCTGCTGACTTCCGTCAACGGGTGCGGTAATAAACGAAAAGGTTTCTGTATTCGAGTCAAAAACGACAGAGTAAGCATATTTTGTGGATGGTTTAAGCCCTTCAACATCGAATTCATACAAAATTCCCCCATTTAGTTTGGATTCATTGAATTGATCATAGGTTTGGTCGTTTATTTTGATGTGTGCTTTGCAGGGTTTACTAACAACAAATGAAATGCGAATACTCGATTCGGTGAGCAAACTCACAAATGGCCCTTCAGTAATAACAGGCAAAATTTTTGCTTCCTCAGAGGTTTTAATGAGAGCCTTTCCTTTGTAAAGAAGCTCTCCATATTGATTTTGGATCTTGTAGGCCAAAAGTGTTGGGGTATTGTTGCCAGATTCATTCCAAAATGATGAAATATCTGCTTTCGCCTTTCCTGAGATTATTCTGCAACTTTTCGTGAAAACAGGAATGGAAAACTTCGTTTGTTCCTCAGTATAAAGTCCATAGATAACCGAGCCAAATAATTGCGAATTTTTAAAATCGAAAAGCAAGTTTTTATCTACGAGTTTTGGTTCCGAAAGCAACAAAAAGGGGTTAATGGTGTCTTTAGGCGCATTAAGCCATGCAGTATCCCCCGAAATGGCAGAGAGATGATACAATCTTTTGTTGGGATGAACCAGGATTCCTGAATAAACCGATGGAATATCAAGTTCTGAAATATGCTGTTGTGCGACAAGCGCAGCCGTTATAGATGGAAACAACAATAATAGTAAACAGATAGATTTTAGGCTCATAGGTTGTATGTTAACCAAATTAGAGTGTCAAAGATAACCAAATATTGACTATTCTGAGGTCGGTAAACAAAGACTTCGGTAAAAATGCATCAATCGGGCCGTTTGAATTTCGGTTAATTATATTGGGTGTAAAACCCGAAATAATTGTTACTTTTACCACGTTATGCTTACAAATGGGCTTACACATTGCATTTTTTATATACTCTGTTCAAAAAACATTTACATTTGCCAAATTATTCCAAATATTACTCTATTATCCTAGAAGCTGATCATTCATGAAAAAAACCTTCTTAAATCCACTCCGGTATTTACTCTGGATAGCTTTGGTAGCAATCCTTTTCACCTCGTGTATTCCACAAAAGAAAATGCTTTATCTACAGGTGAAAAATGAACTTGATACCGTAAATACATTTAATAACGAAAGAAAAATCGACTATAGGGTGCAGCCCGGTGATAACCTATACATTAGGGTTGTTACGCTCGACGAAAAAACCACGTTATTGCTAAACCCACTCACATCGGGTTCCAATAACATCAGCAATGATGCATCTGTTTACCTAAATAGCTACACCGTTAACGAAAATGGTTTGCTCGACTTTCCGATGATTGGCGAAATAAACGTGCAAAACATGACTATCGATGAGGTTACCGTTTTGTTGCAAGACAGATTAAAGGTTTACCTGAAAGAGTTTGTGGTGATTGTTAAACTGGTAAACTATAATCTTACCTTGCTGGGTGAGGTTAACCGTCCCGGCCAGTACAAAGTTTATCAAGACAACATTAATTTATTTGAAGCCGTATCGATGTCGGGCGATTTAACGGATTTTGCTAACCGCAACAAAGTGGCCATTATCAGGCAAAACAAAACCGGATCTGAGGTGGTGTACGTTGATATGACCAAACGCGATATTTTGCTTTCGGAATATTATTATCTCAAACCCAACGACATTGTATACGTGCAACCAGTTAAGGGCAAGCAGTTTACATTTGCTAATTTCCCCTATGGCATCGTGTTTGGCGCCATCTCATCAACAGTTTTAGTTTTAAGTTATATCAAGTAATCAACAATTTTGAAAAATGGCAATAGATAATTTTGACGGAATACAGCCGCAAGAGGAAACCATAGATTTAAAAGCGCTCTTTTTTAAATTTGTCAGGTATTGGTATTTATTTGCGCTTACCATATTTGTAGCAATTGTGGTAGCTTTTTTGTTCAACAAATACACCAGCCCTGTTTTTGAGGTAAATACAACTGTTTTGGTAAAGGATGATAAGTCGAAGCTTGATGCCTCTTCTTTAATTGGTATGGGTTTGAACAATAGCCAGCAAAATGTGGAAAATGAAATTGGGGTTTTGAGCTCTTTTTCACTGTCGTATAGAGCCGTAAGGAGTCTTGATTTTGAGATGGCATATTTTGTGGATGAAGGGCTTATAAATACCGAATTATATCAAAATGCTCCTTTCGAAGTTGTTTTCGATACTTCAGTTGCTCAGTCGGTTGGATTACAATACCGCATTAAGTTTGTCGATAAAAACTCCTTTAAAATAGAAGCTGATGCTGAATTGATTAAGAAATACAACTTCTCAACAAGCAAATATGAAGATGGAGTAATTGAAAGGGTTAAATGGGAGGGGCAGTATAATTTTGGTGAACGCATAGAAACACCTTATGGAAACTTTACTTTGCTGCTAACTGAATTTTTTAACGCTGAAGATAACCTTGATCAATCGTTTTATTTCATTTTTAATGATTATTTCAGCTTGACCCAACAGTTTAGAGGTTTTGAAATTGAACCAATTAACCGCGAGGCCTCCATTCTGAACATTAAACTAAAAAAGGATAACACCAAAAAGGCCGTTAATTTTCTCAACACCTTGGTTGATGTTTACCTATTGCGAAGTATGGAGCAGAAAAACCAAATCACTGACAACACCATTCGCTTCATCGATGGGCAGTTACGAATTATTGCTGATACGCTTAACAGTGCCGAAGTAAACCTGCAAAATTTTCAGTCGAAAAACGAAGTAATGGACATGAGCTTTCAGGCCCAGCAGGTGTTTACTTACATCGAGGATTTGCAAAAACAAAAGGCTGAACTAACTATCAAGTCAAGGTATTACCAGAATTTGAAAAATTATATCTCCAAAAAATCGGAGAATCTCGATGAACTCGTTGCTCCTTCGGCTATGGGTATCGAAGATCCGGTTCTGAACCAATTGGTGGGTGAACTTATTTCGCTTTATGGTAAAAAAACAGAGCAATTGCTGTACTCAACTGAAATAAATCCCACCATTATAAGTACAAATACCCAAATACGAAGCACACAAAATGCCATTTTGGGTAACATTAACAATATCATTGAAAACTCTGACCAGTCGTTAACTGATATCGACCGCCGAATTAAAGAAATCAGTGACAAAGCCAGCTTCCTGCCCATAACCCAGCGGCAGTTGTTTGGCTTGCAGCGGGAGTTTCAGTTGGCCGATAATATTTATACTTATTTGCTTGAAAAACGTTCTGAAGCCCAGATAACCAAGGCCAGCAATTTACCCGACAACGAGGTAATTGATGTTGCCCGTGTTGAGTTAACCGAACAGGTTTTTCCAAAAAAGTCGCTCAATTACATGATTGCCCTGATTTTGGGGCTGGTGATTCCGGTTGTTTACGTTTTAGGAAAAGACTATTTCAACGACACCATTATCGAGAAAAAGGACGTGGAACAAAACACCAAATTTCCTATCATCGGTCAATTGCTACACTCCAATAAAGCAACCCAACTGGTGGTTTTGGAATCGCCAAAATCAAGCATCAGCGAGGCTTTCCGAAGCATGAGAACCAACATACAATATGTTGCCAAAGGCAAAGAAAAAGTATGCATAATGATTACAGCAGATATGGTAAGCGCGGGTAAAACCTTCGTTTCTATCAACACAGCTAGTATATACGCGCAATACGGCAAGAAAACGGTACTTCTGGGTTTCGACTTACGTAAACCGAAAATTTACCAAGATTTTGGATTGTCGAACAGTGTTGGATTAACCAACTACCTGATTAACAAAGCTACCATTGATGATATTATCCAGCCTTCAGGCGTTAACGAACACCTCGACATGGTTATGGCCGGCCCCGTTCCACCCAACCCGGCAGAGTTAATTGCTGGCGAACGGTGTACACAACTATTTGCAGAACTTCGTGAAAGATACGATTATATCATTATTGATACACCACCAGTAGGTTTGGTTACTGATGCATACCTGCTTATGGAACACACCGATGTCAATATTTTCTTGGTTCGTCAGGGAGTTACCCATAAAAAAGTATTTGCCTCCATTATTAAAGACATTGAAGATCGGGGCATGAAAATGAACATCGTAATTAACGACATCAACCTTACAGGTGGCGGCTACGGTTACGGCTATGGTTATGGTTATGGTTACGGCTATGGCTACGGCCATGGTTACGGCTATGGTTATGGCTATGGTTATGGCTATGGTTACTACACCGACGATAAACCCGATAAGAAAAAATCATTCGCTAAAAGGTTGTTTAACAAGCTTTAACAGATAACACTAGATTGTTTGAACATCTTGTTTTTGTTGCAATCTATTGGTTTTTTTAAGGGAATAAAAAAGTTTAGAACATGGAGCTACAACCCAAAAATTTTGCGTTGATAGGTGCTGCCGGATACATTGCTCCCAGGCACATGAAAGCAATAAAGGAAACAGGAAATAAACTTGTTGTTGCCCTTGATCCAATGGATAGCGTTGGGATTATTGACAGTTATTTTCCAGAAGCCGATTTTTTTATCGAACCCGAGCGCATGGACCGACACCTAGACAAGCTGCGTCGCTCAGGGCAAAACAAGGTAGATTTCGTTAGCATTTGTTCTCCAAATTATTTGCACGACGCCCATATTCGGATGGCGTTGCGAAACGATGCCGATGCTATTTGCGAAAAACCTCTCGTACTCAACCCCTGGAATTTGGACTATCTTGCTGAAATAGAGCGCGAAACGGGTAAGAAATTGTATAATATACTGCAACTTCGGCATCATCCTTCTATTATCAAGCTAAAAGAAACATTTAGCCAAAAAACAGACGTTATTCACGATGTTGATCTCACCTACATCACATCCAGAGGAAGTTGGTATCACTATTCGTGGAAAGGGAACCAATCGAAATCGGGAGGGATTGTCACCAATATCGGCATTCATTTTTTTGATATGCTAAGTTGGGTTTTTGGCGAGCCTACCGATAGCCTTGTGTATTTGATGGAAGAGAGTAAAGCTTCCGGTTTTCTGCAGTTAAAAAATGCACGGGTAAGGTGGTATCTGAGCATCGACAGTAACGATTTGCCCGATTATATAAAAGATAGAAACCAAAGCACTTTCCGGTCGATTACAGTAAATGGCGAAGAAGTAGAATTTAGTGGAGGCTTTACCGACCTGCATACACAGAGTTATCACCACATTCTAGCTGGTGGTGGGTTTGGCCTAAATGAAGCCAGACCAAGCATCGAAATTGTTCACGACATCAGAAACAAAAGGATTGTTGGCCATGCTGACGATCAGCATCCTTTCGTAAAATCAAATCGGTGATGATTATGGGTCCGAAGGAACGATACTGGCATGCTATTTATGTGAAATTCCGATCAGAGAAAAAGGTGGCTGTTGAGTATGAGGCAGAAAACATTAACTATTATCTTCCGTTGATCAAGGTGTTAAAAACATGGTCTGATCGCAAAAAATGGATTGAAGAACCCTTATTTAGGAGCTATATTTTTGTTTATGTTAATGCTTCCGAATACTACAAAGCCCTAAATGTTCCCAATGCCTTGAAATATATTTCGTTTGAAAATAAGGCGGTAGTAATTCCAAACCAACAAATTGAAGCCATCAAATTCTTTCTTGAAGAAACCAATCCGCCAACTCCGGAGGTTAATTTACTGCAAAAAGGAATGAAGGTAGAGATTATTCAGGGCAGCATGACCGGGTTGCGTGGCGAATTGGTGGAAGTAAGTGGTAAAAAACGCGTGATCATTCAAATTGATGTTGTAGCCAAATCAATTACGCTACAAATTCCAGCTTCCAAGCTTAGGATAATCGAATAGCGACTTCAAGAAGTTACCCTTAAAACAAGAAAGAATCGTATTTTTGTGCTTTTTAACGTTTAAGCATGAACAATCCTTCTTATCATATAAATAACCTGAAAGAGCTTGAAGCCGAAAGTATCCACATTATACGTGAGGTAGCAGCCGAATTTGAAAACCCGGTAATGCTCTATTCTATTGGTAAAGACAGTTCGGTGATGGTTCGTCTTGCCGAAAAAGCGTTTTATCCTGGCAAGGTTCCTTTTCCGCTAATGCACATCGACAGCAAGTGGAAGTTTAAGGAGATGACCACATTTCGTGATAAATATGCCATTGAAAAAGGGTGGGACTTGATTGTGCATTACAACAAGAAAGCTTTTGAAGAAGGCGTTGGGCCATTTACGCACGGTAGTAAGGTGCATACCGATGTGATGAAAACACAAGCGCTGCTCGAGGGACTGAGTAAGTATAAATTTGATGCTGCCTTTGGTGGCGCTCGTCGCGATGAGGAAAAATCGAGAGCGAAAGAGCGCATGTACTCCTTTCGGGATAAATTTCATCAATGGGATCCTAAAAACCAACGTCCTGAACTTTGGGATTTGTATAACGCCAAGGTTCATAAAGGCGAAAGTATTCGTGTTTTCCCGATAAGCAACTGGACAGAACTGGATATTTGGCAATATATCCGCCTTGAGAATATACCAATTGTTCCCTTATATTATGCCAAAGAGCGTCCCGTTGTGAACGTGGATGGCAACTTAATTATGGTCGACGACGAACGGATGCCTGCCGATATGGTTGCCAAAGCCGAAATGCGAAAAGTACGCTTTCGTACATTAGGTTGCTATCCGTTAACAGGAGCCATTGAGTCGGAAGCCGACACCATCGAAAAAATTGTGGAAGAAATGATGGTTGTAACCAAAAGTGAGCGTACTACACGGGTTATCGACTTCGATCAAGAAGCCAGTATGGAACAAAAAAAACGCGAAGGTTATTTTTAGAAAATCGCAGAGCCAATTGCTTGTGATAAACAAAAAAATTCACCAATAATAAAGAAATGGCTACACACGAGAATCTTGACATCTGGAAGTTGTCTATTGAGTTTGTGACTAAAGTCTATTCTCACACAAATGAGTATCCATCGGAGGAAAAATATGGTCTTTGTTCACAAATGAGAAGAGCTGCTGTTTCAATTCCCTCAAACATCGCTGAAGGAGCTGCCAGAAAATCTGATAAGGTATTTATTCAATTTTTGTATTATTCATTGGGTTCTCTTTCCGAATTAGACACCCAGTTAATTATTTCTAACAATCTCGGTTACAAAGATTCATCAGACCTTAGATCCGATCTGACGGTTATCAAGACAAAACTCTTGAATTATATTGGTTATTTAAAAAAACTACAACAAAAATCATGATCACAACAGAAAAAACACACATATACTTCCCCGATCCTCTGATCCTCTGATCCCTTGATCCTCTGATCCTCTGATCCTTTGATCCTCTGATCCTTTGATCCCTGACCCCTTGATCCCTTGATCCTTTGACCCCTTGATCCCTTGATCCCTGACCCCTGAAAAAAAACTGAAAAAAAAACCATGGAAATAAAAGACTTTCTCGACCAAGACCAAAAAAAAGACTTGCTACGCTTTTTAACTGCCGGAAGTGTTGATGATGGAAAATCTACCCTCATCGGGAGGTTGTTGTTCGACAGTAAAAAGCTATACGAAGACCAGCTTTCGGCTCTTGAGCGCGATAGCAAACGTGAGGGTCATGCAGGGGAGGAAATTGATTATGCGCTTCTTTTGGATGGTCTGAAAGCTGAGCGCGAACAAGGCATCACCATTGATGTGGCTTACCGTTATTTTTCAACTGCCCGCCGCAAGTTTATAATTGCCGACACGCCCGGCCATGAACAGTACACAAGAAACATGGTAACAGGTGCTTCTACGGCCAATCTGGCGATTATCCTCATCGACGCCAGAAAAGGGGTTATTACCCAAACCAAACGGCATACTTTTTTGGTTTCATTGCTTGGTATAAAACATGTGGCTCTGGCGGTTAACAAAATGGACTTGATGGACTACAGCGAGGAGGTGTACGATAAAATTTGTCAGGATTACAAAGAGTTTATTACTCCATTGGGTATCCCGGATGTAAGGTTTTTCCCTATGTCGGCATTAAAAGGCGAAAATGTGGTCGACCTCTCTGATAAAATGCCTTGGTACCACGGAAAAAGTATGCTCGAATACCTGGAAACAATTCAT
>CAYWNI010000102.1:0-9390 GCA_964459525.1 uncultured Lentimicrobiaceae bacterium
GCTATTAGATTCAAACATAGACTGGTAAATATTCATTGTTTTCCAAATGGCAACGGCAGACATTCTAGACTAATGGCTGATATTATTATTGAGTCGCTATATGGGAAGGATGTATTTACCTGGAACAATTCTAATCTTGTAAGACCAGATTATGCACGTAAAGAATACATTAACTCTATCAGACAAGCTGACGTTAGTTCGATTGAACCACTACTTGAATTTGCAAGGAAATAAATAACTGCCCCAATAAACAGGACAATGAGCAGCGCACATGCCGACAGCCTTTGGTACAGCGATGTGCAGATGGCCATCAACAATTGCAGCCCCGTCACATTTACTGCTACCGACCTCAGCAACCAGCTTACCGCTAAAGAAATATTCGTATTTTTGAGTTTTTCAAAAGATTTCGACCTTTGCACAACTAATGAACAGAGATTTCCGAAAAAACCATTTAAGAAACCACAGTAAATCATGTCATCAGAAAAAAGTCGCCAAGAAAAAACAAGGCTTCATTTTCGAAACAAAAATCGAAAAAGATATGATTTAGGTGCATTAATGACCAATAATCCTGAAATGGTTAATTATGTAAAGCCCAACAAATACGGGGAGGATTCGGTTGATTTCTCAAATCCTATCGCTGTAAAAATCCTAAACAAAGCATTACTAAGCCATTATTATGGAATAAAGCATTGGGAATTCCCTGACGAAAACTTATGTCCTCCAATACCTGGAAGAGCCGATTACATTCACCAAATGGCTGATCTATTAGCCGAAAATAATTTTGGAACTATTCCAATTGGCGATAAAATTATTTGTCTTGATATTGGTATAGGGGCTAGTTGTATTTATCCAATAATTGGAGTTACAGAATATGATTGGAAGTTTATCGGATCTGATATTGACCCAAAATCGATTGAAACAGCAAGGAATATTGTCAATTCTAATTTATCGCTTAAAGATAAAATTGAGTGTAGATTACAAAAAAATCGGGATGATGTTTTTAACGAGATAATTGGCAAAGAAGACAAGGTTGATATATCGATATGTAACCCTCCTTTTCATGCTTCTTCTGAAGATGCTCAAAAAGAAACGCTAAGAAAAGTTAAAAATCTATCAGGAAAAAAAGTAAAAAACCCCATACACAATTTTGCAGGAATTAGCCATGAGCTTATATGTGATGGAGGAGAGTATAAATTTATCCTTCAAATGGTTAGCGAAAGCAAGAACTTCTCCAAAAACTGTTGTTGGTTTTCAACATTGGTTTCAAAACAATCTAATCTAAAAGGAATATATAAATCACTGGAGAAAACTGAAGCCAGTCAGATCAAAACGATTCCCATGGGAACCGGGAATAAATCTAGCCGAATTGTAGCTTGGACATTCCTTTCTAAAGAAGAACAAAAAGAGTGGAGAGAAACAAGATGGAAAAAACAATAAAATAACTAGCCATCAACCTTTGGTCTGGAAATTAAAATGCATGGAGGGTCTTTAGACAAAATACGATTGGCGGTAATTAAAGCAAATTGAAAACAACATGATTTATAAATTATAAAATGCGATAGCGATGATGATAACAATATTGATTTTAGGAATTTTATTCGGCGCAACATTACAATATGCAAGTTTGAATAAATTTAATGTGATTAGTGGATTAGCCATACTTGAAGACTTATCAGTTGTAAAAGCAATAGCATTAGCAATTGGAGTTGGTATTTTACTACTAAATATTGAAATAGCATTTGGGTTAGCATCCTATCATGTTAAGCCCTTTATACTAGGTGGGCTGCTCTTTGGTGGTTTAATATTTGGTTCAGGCATGGCTATTCTTGGCTATTGCCCCGGCACCTTAGCGATATCATTAGGAGAAGGTTCAATAGATGCATTAATCGGCATTATTGGCGGATTATTTGGCGGCATTATTTACACCTTAGCTTTACCTTTTATCAAACCCCTTCTTGGTCCAGATTTAGGCATACTATCATTAAACGCAACACTGGGTTCAAGCACCCTGTATTACATAATAAGTTCAATAATTGCAGCTGTTTTTATTGCTGCATCATTTTGGTTACAAAAAGCAGATAAAGTAAAAAGTAAAAAATGGATTTTTGCAGGCATAGCATTGGCTATACTTAATACCATTGTTTTTTCTTCAGCACTTACAAACAGACCAATAGGCGCATCCACAACTTTTCCATATGTAGGCGATTTCCTTTCGGGAATTACTAACAACGATTACTATGCTAAAATAGAAAGTGCAGGAAACTGGGAATTGATTTTTTTAACTGGAGCATTTATTGCCGCCCTTTCGATTTCTTTAATAAAAAAGGACTTTAAACTTATTCTAATTTATGACAATTGGAAAAAATACAAAGGCGATTCAAAGCTTAAAAGAATTATTTGGGCGTTTGTAGGTGGTTTTATTTTGATTTTTGGAGCAAGAATGGCCGGAGGTTGTACCAGTGGGCATATATTATCGGGGGGAATGCAATTGGCGTATAGCAGTTTGTTTTTTGCTGTTTTTACTTTTATAGGTCTTTTGGTTACTGGTAAGTTTTTTTACAAATCAAACTAAGAAAACTAAAACACTAAGCACTTCATGGAGGCTTAATAAAGAGGCTGTTAAACCATTTTTATTGAAAGGCAAAAAAATACAGGAAGCTTTTGAAAATCTGATATAAAAGTCAGGGGCAATAATTAGAACTCTGAGTGGCGCTCAGCGACAAACTCGCCAAGCTCAATGCTACAACTACTTAAATTTAATTACCTTTGGGTGGGAATTTAAAATGATAAAAGGTTTCTGATCGAAATGCCCTAGCGTAGTATTAAAACAACAGTTTATTAAAACCAGTAAAATGAAAAACATCATTAAATTTATATTGATCACCCTTCTTTTTTCATCTTGTCAAGAAGAAAAAGAATATACTGTTTTGAAATCCACTGATTTAAAAAGTAAAAAAACAGAAATAACAAATTTTAATGCTTTGGTTCAAGGCAAAACGTATCTGCCTGTATACTCACATATTTACCATAGATATGAGCATCGTATTTTTGACCTTACAATCACCATAAGTATACGAAACACTACAATCGCTGACACGATTTTTATTCTAAAGGCAGATTATTTCAATACCAACGGAGATAATATTAGACAATACATTCAAAAACCAATTTATCTTAAACCCATGGAAACCGCCGAAATAATTATTGCAGAAGAAGACAAAGAAGGCGGTTCAGGTGCTAATTTTGTTTTCGACTGGGCAGTAAAAAACGAAAAAAATCCCCCTTTGTTTGAAGCTGTTATGATTTCAACTTATGGTCAACAAGGATTGTCGTTCACAACAAGAGGAGTGCAAATATTTGAATAACACCAGCGAATAATTATTTGAATATGAAATGGCGATGGGAACAATAAAAAAAATCTTGCTTACCGTTTTCCTTATACCTTTAACCTTATTTGTTTTTTCGCAAGAGCTAAACGTTGGCGGATTTTCAGCAACAAACTGGAAAGTAGAAAGCAGTGCTAACATTTTGGGGGTTGGTGCAAGTATTGAATACAGACCAAAAAAAGCCGTTATATCTTTTAACAGTGACATTAGTATATTTTGGGTAAACAGAGCCCCAATAACCACGTTCCCACTTACTTTTAAAATTATCATTGGAAATAAACTGAGAGTGTGCCCCACATTTGGTGGTTTTATACGAACCAATGAGAATTATGGCTATTCAGCTGGATTATGTGCCGACTATAGGGTTTTAAAAAAAGTACGGCTATTTATTAAAGCTGAGTATATGCGCGATTACTGGAAAGACGAATTTTATACTTGGGATAAATACAATTATGTTGGTGAAAAAAAGATAAATAGTAATTCTGGTTATTCAATCTGGGTCAATTTAGGTGTTAAAATTAATGTGTTAAAATCATAGAATTTAGATTAACCAGATATCCCCAAATTACTATCTTTGTTAACATAAAAGGGGGTTGTAACCAGAAATATAAACTCATTAATTTAAAAAACATTGAATTACAGTAGCAAAAAAGAGGTCATCAATGCCGCACTTCTTGTACTATTTATCATAATAGTGGGCGTGATAGGCTATATGCTCATCGACGACTACGATTTTGTAAATGCATTGTATATGACTGTGATTACGGTATCTACCGTTGGTTTTGGCGAGGTGGCGCCACTTTCTGATGGCGGTAAACTTTTCACTTCAGGCTTAATTCTTTCGAGTTTGGTTGTATTGGGCTATTTTGTATCCGTACTTACTCAGAATCTGTTTCACAGCCAGTTAAGTTTTTTTTATTCAGGTAAAAGCAAAAATAGGAGGACACATAAAATGGAGAATCACGTAATTGTGGTGGGTTATGGCAGAAATGGCAAACAAGTAGTTGAAGAACTTAGGTCAGTGGGAACCGAGGTAATCGTTGTTGATGAAAGTCATGAAATTGTGATCAACAACCTGGATAAATCTTTCAGTTTTATCGAAGGTGATGCCACCGACGACGAAACGCTGATCAAAGCCAATATAAAAAGTGCTCAGTCGCTGATCAGCACACTGCCCAACGATGCTGACAATTTATTTGTGGTGCTTACTGCCCGATCTCTTAACCACGATTTAAAAATAATTAGCAGGGCCTCAAGCGATAGCACAGAGAAAAAGTTACGAATGGCCGGTGTTGATAGCGTTGTTATGCCGGAAAGAGTTGGCGGAGCGCATATGGCTACGCTGGTGACCAAACCAGATATTGTTGAATTTTTAGAACACCTTACTGTACAAAACAATACGCCAACGCAACTTATGGAAATTATGTGTAGCGATTTACCCCCCGACCTACTTAACAAGCCCATAAGTGAAATTGGTATCCGCCGTAAATCAGGAGCCAATATCGTTGGTTTCAAAACTGCTACCGGTGAGGTTATCGTAAACCCAACACCTGAAACACGACTTTTGCAAAATTCTAAACTCTTCGTGCTGGGAACGATTGAACAAATTGCACACATGCAAGAATTATTCGAGGGCAAGTGATAAGTGTTTAGGTTCGAAACCTGTAAAAATGTCAAAAAAGCAGACTTTTTTCCTGAGATAGTATTTTTACAGCTTCGTATAAGGACGCAAATTATCGCAAAAGTCCTTTTTTCCAACTCACTCCATTTGGAAATACATACAAATAAGCGAAAAACAAGGTTTTTGTTCCTGACTTCAAAATATTAGCTAATTTTGTAGCATTATTAAACATTATTATTATTAAATCTAAATAAGAATTGGAATGGCTATTACAAAGCAACAAGTGATCGACTCCCTGAGGCAGGTCATCTTTTTCGCCAAAAAAAACAACATTGTCGACCTGAACATGGTAGACGATTTGGTAGTAGGGGAAAAAGAAATCAGTCTTTCGGTTATTTTCCCGAAACTGGACGACCCCTCGGTTAACATCGTGTACAATTCGGTTGTAAAAACCTTAAAGGACACATTTGGTGCAGAGATGACGATCACAGTAAAGCCTGTGGCTGAAAAAGACCGTGGACTTGGACCACTTTCAGGAGTAAAAAATATAATCGCTGTTATTGCCGGAAAAGGTGGCGTTGGAAAATCAACAGTGGCGGCCAATCTGGCGGTTTCGCTTGCTAAAGAAGGCCATTCGGTTGGCATTCTGGATGCTGACATCATGGGGCCTTCTGTTCCCATTTTGTTTGGCGTTGAAGGTGAGCAGCCGGGTGTAATTGAAAGGGCCGGAAAAACGCTCATGGTACCTCTTGAAAAATATGGAGTTAGAATACTATCGCTGGGTTTCTTCGTGCAGCCCGATCAAGCCCTTATGTGGCGCGGTTCGATGATCAACAATGCATTTAACCAGCTGATGAAAGATGCCGAATGGGGCAACCTCGACTTCCTTGTTATCGACATGCCTCCTGGGACTGGTGACATCCAGCTTACCTTGGGGCAATCGTACAACGTACGTGGTACAGTATTGGTAACTACTCCTCAACGTGTAGCTACAGCCGACGTCCGCCGGGCAGCTATCATGTGTCGTCAGGATAAACTTACCATTCCGTTATTGGGCGTTGTTGAAAACATGTCTTACTTTATCCCTGAAGATGCTCCTGACAAGAAATATTTCATTTTTGGACAGGGCCAAACCGAGATATTAGCGAAGGAACTTGACATACCTGTGCTGGCCAAAATACCGATTGTAGGCAAAATTGCTGAATCGGGCGATAACGGAAACCCAATTGCCCTCGACGACAACTCACCTGTGGCACAAACATTTAAGCAACTGGTGAAAACCCTAAAGCAGGAACTTGACAAAAAATAACCTATAAATTAAGGATTATGACAATCAGTAAAGAAGAAATGAATCAAAAAGTACTTAATGTACTTGATCAGGTGCGCCCCTACCTACAAGCCGATGGTGGCGATATAAACTTCGTGGAATTAACAGATGACATGGTGGTAAATGTTGAATTAACAGGAGCCTGCGGCAGTTGTGCATTCAGCACCATGACATTAAAAAATGGCGTGGAAGCGACTTTAAAAAAAATAATTCCGGAAATTAAAGAGGTGGTGGCCATTAACTTATAGCATATCCGCTTTCTCCAAATTTGAATGCCCGTTGTAGTTTACGTTACGAAAGATACCTTGCTACAATGGGCATTCGTCGTCCCATACCAAAAGCTTTCGGCGTAACCCGCAATATAGGTGGTGTTTGATACCGTTTGTATTCGTTGGTATTTACTAATTTAAGAATTCTGTCGACAAGTGCACCATCGAAACCCAGAGCTACAATTTCTTTAGGCCCTTTACGCTCTTCGATGTACAAATACAAAATCTCATCAAGTATGGCGTAGTCTGGCAACGAATCTGAGTCTTTCTGATCAGGCCGTAGCTCGGCAGAAGGTGGTTTCACAATGATGTTTTCAGGTATTATTTCCTTGTCGTTGTTAATATAGCGGGCAAGCTCAAAAACCTTGGTTTTATACACATCGCCAATAACAGAAAGCCCGCCGTTCATGTCGCCATACAAAGTGCCATAACCCACTGCAGCTTCACTTTTATTGCTTGTATTTAGCAGTATATACCCAAATTTATTTGAAAAAGCCATCAGGATTACACCACGCAAGCGGGCCTGAATATTTTCTTCAGCCACATTGAAAGGAAGGTTTTCAAAATAAGGCGACATGGTTTTTTCCATCGACTTAAATCCTTCTTCAATAGAAACAATGTGGTAAGGCATGGCTAAATTCTCGGCCAGCAATTTAGCATCATCGAGGGAATGGTCGGTAGAGTAGCGTGAAGGCAAAAGTATATTGTACACATTTTCAGCACCTAAAGCCCGGGCTGCCAACACGGCAGTAACAGCTGAATCAATGCCGCCTGAAAGTCCCAAAATAGCTTTTTTAAAACCCAACTTTCCAAAATAATTCCGGATGCCCATAACCAAGGCATCATGAATAAGCGCAATTTCGCTGGTTTCCTTGCTCTGGATATCAGGAACAGCCGTGGCTATCTCGCTCAGGTTTATCACCTTAAAATCTTCTTCAAAATACCGCAATTCGCATACCAACCTACCCGTGCCGTCGCAAACCATAGAACCGCCATCGAACAACAATTCGGTTTGCGCGCCAACATGGTTTACATAAACCAAAGGAAGGTGGTAGTTTTCTGCATTTTTACGGAGAATATCCTTGCGAACTTCACGCTGTTGATAGTCAAATGGAGAGGCTGCAATATTAATAATCACATCAGGATTTTGAGCCGCCAGCTCATCCATCGGGTTGGCAATGTAAAGCGGATTGTCCTGCACATTCCATAAATCCTCGCAAATAGTTATGGCCAGACGTTTTCCTTTAAACGCGATCACTTCAAATGTATCGTTTGGCTCAAAATACCGGTATTCATCGAAAACATCATAGTTTGGAAGCAGGGTTTTGTGAACCAGTTTTTTTACAACACCATCCTCAATAAAAGCAGCCGAATTAAAAAGTGGTTTTCCTTTAGGCGCCTTATTGTGCGTGGGCAAGCCAACTATCGCGGCTATTTTTGTGCAAGCGGGCGCAATTTCCAGCAAAGACTGATGACATTGGTCAACAAAATCCTTGAATTCGAGAAAATCGCGTGGCGGATAACCGGACACCGCCAATTCTGCAAAAACAATCAAATCGGCTTGACTTTCAACAGCCTTTTTAATCGAATGCTTAATTTTCTCGACATTTTCGGTAAAATTCCCGATATGGTAATTCAATTGTGCAAGCGCAATTCTCACTATGCCTATATTTTAATGAATAAAATAATTAAAAAATAATGGCCACACTCAACTCAACAAAATTGTTTCTGGCTGAGTTTTTTTCTGATGGCGTAACCGCATTATCGCCTTTTAACACGTTTAAAAAGGCGTTGTCGTATTTGAGCCCTGCACGCACATAGGTATCACCGTTTATCGGAATTTCGATACCGGCGCCTATAATCAACGACTCCCGTGTTAACCGTGTATCTTCGGTAACATCGTGGGTTTGTTCAGAAACGTTGTCGCTGTTATCGGGCAGGAAAGAATCATCGCCTTTGGCCGACAACCTAAAAGCGATGCCAACCCCAATTTGTCCGTAATACCGAATACCATTTATTTCATTGGTTTTCATGGTTAATACAGCTGGAAGTTCAATGTATCGGGCACGGTATTTACGGGTCATGATGCCTGGGGTAAGTTCGGTAGAAAGGTTTGGAATCTGCTCATCGGGATACTCAAGCTTTCCATTCAAAAAAACCATGTCGAACCCCGTTGTAAACGAATAATTCTCCATGATAAAAATGTCGGCCACAAAGCCCCATGAAGCACCCATGGCAACACCCTTGTTTACATAATTTACTTCGCTACTTCCAAACCAACCTACATTAGCGCCTGCTTTAAAACCAAATTGAAAAGGCTTGTGTTGGGCTTGGGCTGACATGGCAAGTATTAAAAATACCCAGAGTAATATTTTTTTCATTTGTTTGAAGTTTTTACAAAGATACAGTTTCAAATAAAAGTTTGCTGTTGAATAAAAATATTATTTACCTTTGGATTATAAAAACTAACAACTTTAATCATGAAAAAACTTACTTTATTGATGTTCTCATTATTTGTTTCGGGAATGATGTTTGCCCAATTTCATATTGGCCCTCAGGTAGGATATACCGCCTCGAAACTTACTACCAACTGGGAAGATAGCAAATCGAGCTTTCAGAGCAACTTCCTATTTGGCGTTTTTGCAAGGTTTGGAGATAAAATTTATGTGCAACCCGAAGTTAACTGGCTCACCCAAAAAGGTGTTTGGGAACAAGAGGTTACCGCAGGAACTGACCCCGCAGAAGTCGAAATAAAATACAAAACCATTCAGATTCCGGTGAGCATCG
>CAYWNI010000103.1:0-2053 GCA_964459525.1 uncultured Lentimicrobiaceae bacterium
AGGGGAGGTTTGAGCCCAGCAAATATATTACAAGTTCAACAAGTGCTGCCTCGGCAAATATACCTGTCATTGGGCCAAGAATAAGGGCGCTCGGCGAAACCGATTTCATCAAAGCAGTAATTAAACCTGCCCTGATTATTAGTCCTTTGTGCGGCCAAATCTGGTAAAAACCAATAAGCAAGATTGTTCCCGATACGGCTAAAATTGTACCTGCAAAAGGTAACCGGGTGTTGTGAAGAAAACTCCCGACAATAATCTCTACAGAGGCCCACAAACCACCTACCACGGCAGCTTTTAACCACAATTCGTTGTTTTTATTTTGTGTAGGAGGCCTTAGCATGATAGCAGGTCTTCGGGCGTATTTAAATTATGAAACATAGAAACACCTATTTCAGGGAGAGTGGCGTTTACCTCTAAATAATGCGTGTTCAGTTTATCCAGCAAATCGGTCATTTTAAAATGGCCTGTTTCTATTTGGCTCTTGATTATTGGCAGACACGATTTTTTATAGCAGGCCGTCAGCGGCTCAATGAATTTGGTTTCGTGTATTGGCACTACCGACTGAAAATTATTGATGTGTTTAATTAATTCAGTAAATAAAGCCGTGGTTACAAAAGGCGTGTCGCAAGAAATTACCAGATTTAATTCGGTTTTACTTGCCAGTAAACCACTGTAAAGTCCGCCGATAGGCCCTGAATCGGGCAGGATGTCGCTAACAACGGGATAGCCAAACTGACGGTATTCGTCCAGTTTATTGTTGGCCGACAGGATCAATTCATCGCACAGGGGCAGCAAGGTTTTGATGGCATACTCAACAAGCATCAGTCCGCGAAAATGGCATAGCCCTTTTTCTTTTCCCATGCGCTGGCTTTTGCCGCCTGTAAGTATTATCCCTGTTATCATTTTTTCTTCTCTATTGAATTGCAGCAGATTCGGGCAGAAAAAGGCAACTGTCGCCATAGCTCAAAAAGCGAAAGTTGTTTGCCAGAGCAAAGTCGTAGGCTTTTTTCCAGCGATCGCCGATAAGTGCCGAAACCAACAAAAGCAAGGTGCTTTTTGGTTGGTGGAAGTTGGTTATTAATCCATAAACCAAACGAAACTGATAACCTGGGGCGATCATTAACTGCGTTTGTCCGTGTAGCTCATCCAGCTTGTTTTTCTTCAGGAAACTTATCAGCAGGTTTAGCGCTTTTTCGCGGGTAAAATCAACCGGAACAGTGAGCCGATATGGATCCCATTGGTTTACAGCCAGTGTTGTGTCGCCTTGATTTAGCCTAACAGCCATCCAAAAAAGACTTTCCAGCGTGCGCATGCTTGTTGTTCCCACGGCCATCATGGGTTTGTGGCTGTTTTCAACCAACTGTTCCAAGGTCGATAACGCAACCACGATTTTTTCCACATGCATTTCATGATCGACTATTTTTTGTGTCGAAACAGGTTTGAAAGTGCCTGCTCCCACGTGCAGTGTTACCTTTTCAATTTGGTGTCCTTGTTTCTGCAGTAAGTCCAAAACTTCAGGCGTAAAATGCAGTCCGGCAGTGGGTGCAGCAACCGATCCTTTATGCTTGGCATAAACTGTTTGGTAACGGATGCTGTCATCGGGTTCAGCCTCGCGGTTGAGGTATGGAGGTAGTGGAATTAGTCCGCTCCCGCTGATAATTTCATGAAATCTAACTTCTGGGTTGTTCCATGAAAAACGGATGAGGTAGCCATCGTTCAGGGCTTTAAGTTTTTCAGCTTTTAGCTCAACAAGTGCATCGTTTATTTGCACTGATCGTGTTAACTCACTTTGTTTCCAGCGTTTTACTTTGCCTACAAGGCATTTCCATACAACCCCTGATTTCTGCTGAAAAGCCAGTTGAAAATCTGCTACTGGTTCAATGGGTTCCAGGCAAAAGATTTCGATTACAGCTCCTGTTGTTTTTTTAAAAAGCAGCCGTGCCTGCACGACTTTTGTTTCGTTAAAAACAAGCAGTGAGTTTGGCGGCAACAATCCCGGGAGTTCAGTAAATGGTCTTTCTTCAGTCTGTAAACCATTAACAAATAACATTAT
>CAYWNI010000103.1:2063-9261 GCA_964459525.1 uncultured Lentimicrobiaceae bacterium
TTGGATAATGGAAATTTGGCTATCCTGTCAGGTGGCAGGGCGTAGTCATATTCATCTATGGCTATGGTAAACGGATGCGGCATCATGTAAATTTGTTACAAAAATAGTGCAAATCATCGTTACATGGTTTTGCTCGAATTCACCAATGAGCCGAGGAAGATTGGTTCTTGTTAGATCCAATCAGGAGTGACCTCCCACAACGATTTTCATGATTTTAACATTTAACACGACAAATCGCCAAGCTTGCCATAAGATATTTTTACGCCATCTTAGGGTGCCTTTCGTAGGCATGGGTGGATATGATTCTTCGCTGTAGGCCAGCGTTCTTTTAACTTCTTCTTTCATTTTAAAAACCTTTATAAAAAAAATTACAACTATTCGGGCAGCAACCACCAGAATGGATATCCTTTTGCTTTGTGTAGAAACATATAATGCATGAAATACTTTAGCCAGTGTCCTGCCAATCCAGCCTCACCCATGGTGAAGTCGATGTCGCGGCCATATTCAGGATATTTGTCCCAGTCCTGAACGATTGGCGAAACGGTCATGGTGGCAGCAGCGCCGCCGATAAGTCCGTAGCCAGCAGAGATTATACAGGCTGCTCCCATTTTAGCCATAGAAGCTTGATGTTTCATCTGAGGTTTACCTGTTTTTATCCAATCTATAATATTTTCGGCTACAATTTTTCCGATAACTCCAGAGGGCATGCCTGTGCGGGGAGGTGCTGGGAAAATAGCAGTACCATTGGGGCTTTTCATAGGTTTGCTAATGCTGTGGGGAGGAGCGAAAGCAATGCCGGCAGCAAAAATATTGCTGTATGTGGGATTTTGGTAGGTGGTGGGCCAGTCGGCGGCTTTCCATTCTTCAAAAGGTTTGGCGGTGTAATCGGCATCAACTTTCATAAATCCGTTGGCAGCAAAAAGCACTTCGGTAATGTTTTCGCCTTTTTTGTTGAAAGCGGTAAATCCGGGGCCGGAGAATGCCGGAATGAGCATGGCGAAGTCAAAAGTTTCTTCACCGTATGTGCCATCAAGGCGCTCGAAGTGTACTTTTCCTGGTTCAACTTTTGTAACGCCTGCCCGTTTTATCCATGTAATTCCGCTTTCTTTTAAAAACGATTCTGCAAATATTTTTGTAGATGTAATGTAGCCACCTCTTTTTACATACGCGCCACCCATGCCGAAATCACCAACCTCATATTCATTGGTAATCCATTTAATATCGGCCAGGTTAGTCAGCTTTCGTTTCCTGATTTCGTAGGCTATATTCATAATATATTCAAAAGCAGCTCCTTGACAGGTTGCCATGGCGTGCCCTGTGCCGATCAGGAATTTTTGTTTTTGACCGGACTCCATTTTTTTATAAGCTTCCTGTAGTTTTTGCCATGCTTCGTGTGCATGATCGTAGGAGCAAACAGAAACGGTATTTTTACCGGGTTGCAGTCCATCAGTAGCTTCAAAATTAAGTTTAGGCCCTGTAGCATTGATCAGGAAGTCGTAATCAACTTTTTCTATTTCACCAACTCGGTTTTGTCCTGTATATTCTATTGTTACAAAGCCTTTGTCTGTTGCGTTATCGCCCTCAGGATGAAACGAAACCGCTTTGGCTTGACGGTAGTCGATGCCAGCTTTTTTATACCGCTTGTCGAGACGAAACCTTACCTGATCGACCGTCATCCGGCCAATGCCGACCCAAATATTCGATGGAATCCAGTGGTAGTAGGCGTTTGGAGTTACTACAATAACCTCGTGTTTCTTGCCAAGTTTTTTCTTCAGTAAAGCCGAAGCAGTATGTCCGGCGATTCCTGCGCCCAAAACCAAAATCTTTGCCATAGTAAAATTGTTTAATTGATGTCTTTTCAAAAGTAGAAAAAATACCCGTTTATTTGCATTTCTTTAAAATTAATTTGTTCAAAGTTTACGATTAAGGCAGTCTCCAATTTGGTTTTGGAGTTAAGAGATTATTACTACATTTGACTATTAAAAATAAGGTCATGAGTTTAAAAAATCACATCCCCAATATCATTACACTTTTTAATCTGTTATCGGGCGTAATATCCATTTACTGTGCTATGACTGGGCAATTGGATTTGGCAGCCTGGTTGATTTTTATTGCTGCAGTATTTGATTTTTTAGATGGGATGGCGGCTCGTCTGCTTCATGCCAAATCAGCTATTGGTGAGCAACTCGACTCGCTGGCCGATGTGGTTTCGTTTGGCGTGGCTCCAGGTTTTATTTTGTTTCAAATGTTGAGTATGAGCCACGGCCAACCCATGCATACCAGCGATGGTTTCTCGGTTTTGCCTTTTCTGGCGTTTATTGTACCGGCCTTTGGAGCTCTTAGGTTAGCACGTTTTAATGCCGAAAACACACAATCGGATAATTTTAGTGGCTTACCAATTCCTGCAGTCGGCATTTTTATTGCTTCGCTACCGCTTATTCGCACTGCATTATACGACGAGCGCGAGCTTTTTTATATGATGATTACCAATACCTATTTTCTGCTTGCTTCAGGAATTATTTTGTCCTTTTTGATGGTGTCGAGTTTTCCAATTTTCGGTCTTAAATTTAAAAACTTTAGTATTGGTGATAACCTGATCAAGTACTTTTTTCTGGGAACTTCCTTGTTGTTACTGCTGTTTTTTCAGGTGGTGGCTATTCCTTTTATTATTTTGCTCTACCTCTTTTTGTCGTTAATTCTCTACCTCACCGAAATACAAAGCTAAAAATCAATGCTTAGTTTCAGGTTAACCAGTCTGGGGGTGAGGTAATTAGGAACGGCATATTGCTGGTTGCTGATGTCTTTTATCCAAACGTAACTTACTGTGTTGTAAATGTCGAGGATGTTGAACACTTCCAGATTTAGCCACATGTTTTTGATTCCTCGGAATGGATTTTTCGGCCCAAATGTCGTTCCCTCGTTGATAATTTGGTAACTGAAACCCATGTCGACACGTCGGTAGGAAGGCATGCGCCCCGTTTGCTGGTAGCGTTCTCCATCGGGAGGACCAAATGGCAATCCTGTTCCAAACAACAACCGGATATGTACCTTAAAAAAAGGATATTTGGGGATGTAGTCCTGAAAGAAGAGGCTAATGTTGAGCCGTTGATCTGTGGGTCGTGGCAAATAACCAGGCGAAACTTTTGTGCTGTCGCCGACATCCGTGTTTACAGTTATACCCGGTCTTATCAATTCGCCATCGGTATTAAGATACTGGTAGTAATAATCGCCATAAATATCCTCTTTGGTTTGCATGAGCGACATACTCATCCAGCTATCCAGCCCTTTTACAAACTCGCCATAAATTTTAAAATCAATACCCGCAGCATACCCTTTGGCAGTTTCATCGGCAAGGTATCGTATGCGCACGTTTTCAACCATGTAAGGGACTAAGTTGTCGAGAATTTTATAATAAGCTTCGGTTGTAAAAATAAACGGACGATTCCATGCGGTAAACCGATAATCGCTTCCTAAGATAAAATGAATGGACTCTTGCGCTTTTATGTTCGGGTTCAGCGTTCCGTCGATGTTGCGCATTTCGCGGTAATAGGCTGGTTGATAATAATATCCGGTAGCAAACCTAAAAACGATGTTTTCATATTTTGCAGGTTTGTAGGCAACACTCGCTCTTGGCGCAAGAAGAAATTCATCGTTGTAATCCCAATAGTTGGCACGCACACCTGCCGTTAGGTTTATCTCATCCTTGTTTTTCATCACAAACTTCCACTGATCAGCCAAGTAGGCTGCAAATCGGTTTGTGCTGAGGATGTTATGTCCTTTTACAAAATCTTTTAACTCCAAGTTTGGGTTGTCTGGAAACGGGTTTCCAGGTGTGTCGGTTTGGTGAGGCAGCGAATAGCCCGAAGAGTCGACCATTTCCCATTCCCGCAGGCGGTCGTTAACTTCCTGGTGCTGGTATCTGAATCCCCATTTTACCTGGTGGTTGTTTATGATAGAGGTGCCTTTGTGTTCGGCGGTAATAACGGTTGCCTCGAAAGCATTGCGCGCATGGAGCAGGTAAGTGCCTACACCTTGAGTTTGCACCACATCGCCAAACTCACTGTTTTCCTGATCGGCTTCGGCCTGCCCGATCCAGTATTGCCCTTGAATATCATAGCTTTCAGTCTCGTTGGTGTTGTATGCCGACAAAATCAACCTTAGGTCGGTGAGGTTATTGGGTTTGTATCCCAAAGTGAGCCCCCCCTGAAACATTTCGTATTTATCTATTTCATTTCCATCGAAATACACCTTAAACCTGATCACTTCCTGGTAGGTGCCAAAATCGGTTTCGCGGTTGCTTGGTACCACTTTGTATTTATTTCTCGAATAATAACCCAGCAGGCTGATGTCCCATTTGCTGCTTAATTTGTAGGTAAAAAGTGACTGAATATCTGCAAATTCAGGCTGATATTCTCCCTGCGTTTGCAGGCTGTTGAGCAGGTAACTATTTGTTTTGTAGCGCGCTCCTGCCAGGTAGGTAAAACGTTTGTTTTTTGAAATCCCACCTAAACTTAGTTCTGCACCCAACAAACTTGCGGCAAACGACCCGCCAAACTCGTTGGGTTTTGTGTATTTAATGTCGAGTACCGACGAAAGCTTGTCGCCGTATTCGGCGCCAAAACCTCCTGCCGAAAAAAGGATGCTCGAAACCAATGCGCTGTTAACAAAGCTGAGGCCTTCTTGTTGGCCGGAGTT
The DNA here is from genome assembly GCA_964459525.1 of uncultured Lentimicrobiaceae bacterium. Lineage (GTDB taxonomy): Bacteria > Bacteroidota > Bacteroidia > Bacteroidales > F082 > UBA6244. The sequence goes on from CAYWNI010000103.1 coordinate 6,759, forward strand.
TACCAAAAATGGGCGGTAAATTTCGATGTCGTTAACAAAAATAAGGTTCTCGTCGAAATTGCCACCACGTACTGAATATTGGGAGCTCATTTCGTTGCTGGATGAAACGCCTGGAAGCGTTTTTATGATGTCGGAAACACCTCCTGATAAGTTTGGAGCAACCTGAGCATCACGTGGATTTAGCCGAACCATGCTTTCGGTGCGTAGGTTTTCATCGCGTACTTCAAATCCTGGAAGCGTTGTAGAGGTAGAGATAAGTTCTACTTTTATTAGGTGTTCTTCGCCGCTTGAAAGGTTTAGATTAATTCGTTTTTCGGCATATCCGATGAAAGAAACAATGAGGGTAACTTTTTTTTCAGCAGGAACAGTTAATGAAAACTCACCTCTGTTGTTGGTTGAAGTGCCTCCTTTTTCGCCTTCAATAGCCACATTGGCAAGCTCGATGGGTTTGTTGTTGTCGTCGATAACCTTACCCGAAACGGTTGCGGTTTGCCCTTGAAGCAGGTTTGGCAACAGTAAGCTAATGATCAATACCAGTAACAGGTTGCTTATATCAGGAAGTTTCAGTTTCATGCATTGATAAACTAAAAAGGTGCAAATTTATTATAAAAACGGGAGTTGAATTAGCCAAAACCAACATTAATCGCCTGTAAATTGAATTGATAACTATTTTACCTGCCTCAGACCCACCAAACCTTTTAATTAAAAACCATCTGCTTATAATTCATTTTGTCTACTTTTGCCTTCTTGTACAAAGGAAAAACCTTATGAATACAACGAGAGAACTTCCCAAAATTACCACCCATGTACTTCAGGAGATGAAGCAGAAGGGTGAGAAAATTGCTATGTTGACCGGTTACGATTTTAGTATGGCCAGACTACTCGACGAGGCACGTATTGATGTGATTTTGGTTGGCGACTCCGCATCCAATGTGATGGCAGGGCATAAAACTACCTTGCCCATTACTCTTGATCAGATGATTTATCACGCTTCTTCGGTGATGCGTGCCGTTGACCGCGCCTTAGTTGTGGTCGATTTGCCATTTGGTGCTTATCAGGGTAATTCAAAAGAAGCGCTTCACTCGGCCATTAGAATTATGAAAGAGTCGGGAGCTAATGCCATAAAGCTTGAGGGGGGACAGGAAATAGTGGAGTCGATCGACAGGATTTTGTCGGCAGGTATTCCAGTGCTGGGTCATCTCGGACTTACACCTCAGTCGATAAATAAGTTTGGTACTTATGTGGTGAGAGCAACCGAAGAAAAAGAGGCTGAAAAACTTATGAGCGATGCCAAGATTCTTGAAAAAGCAGGTTGTTTTGGTATTGTGCTGGAGAAAATCCCTGCTCAACTGGCTGGTAAAGTCACCAAGTCGGTTTCTATACCGATTATCGGCATTGGTGCCGGTAGCGAAGTTGATGGTCAGGTGCTTGTTTTACACGACATGCTCGGCATAAATCAAGATTTTTCACCACGCTTTTTGCGCCGTTATGCTAACCTACACGACGAAATAATTCGTGCATTCGAGGGTTATATCGATGATGTAAAGTCGGTGAGCTTTCCCAACAACAAAGAACAATATTAATTTTTGAAGCCAAATAGAGGCATGGAGAGGCAACAGAAAATACCACTTGACCAGCGCATACTTTTCGAGGATAACCACTTGATTATCGTTAATAAAATGCCCTCCGAAATTGTGCAGGGCGACAAAACGGGTGATCAGCCACTTAGCGATGCTGTAAAAGATTATATAAAAGCAAAACACGACAAGCCTGGCGAAGTTTTTCTTGGTGTGATCCACCGCATTGACCGTCCGGTGAGCGGCGCAGTGATTTTTGCACGCACGAGCAAAGCCCTTACGCGCATGAATGAAATGGTGAAGGGCCACAAATTGAGTAAAACTTATTGGGCCATCGTGAAAAACCCACCTCCACAGCTTAGTGGCAAACTCGAACATCATTTAGTGCGCAACGAAAAACAAAACAAATCCTACGTAAATGTTAACGCCGTAGCCGGAAGTAAACATGCCTTGCTTAATTACAAGCTTGTGGCTTCGAGTAAAGATTACCATCTTGTTGAGGTGGAATTGATTACTGGCAGGCATCACCAGATCAGAGCGCAGCTTACTGCCATAGGTTGTCCGATAAAGGGTGATCTGAAATACGGATTTCCACGCAGCAATCCCGATGCTTCTATCAGCTTACATGCCCGTTCGGTAAGTTTTGTGCATCCTGTTACTAAACAGAAAATTATGCTTGTAGCTCCTCCACCAAAAGATACCCTTTGGGATTTCTTCGTTAATTCTTTGTAGTTATGTACGATTCTTTGAGGACATTCGTTTACAATAAAAGCGCTTAATTCAACATGAAACCTATTGCCCGTAAATATTCCCGAAAAGAAGAAATTTTAAATGTGATTACTCATGGAACGGGATTGCTATTGGCTATTGCAGCACTGGTGCTGCTTGTGGTGTTTTCGAGCAGGTATGGGTCGACCTGGCACATC
>CAYWNI010000104.1:0-9222 GCA_964459525.1 uncultured Lentimicrobiaceae bacterium
ACTAAAGACTGAGGGTTTGTCTTATAATGATTTGATTAATTATAAGGATTCAAAAAAAATAGTTCCACCAAAATTAGGTCTTGAGTATAAAGAAGACTCGTTCAAAGACTTAACATTTTTGTCTTTTATCAATCATATGATAACTGAATAAATCAACCAATGTTTACCCATTTGTTGTCTAATCGAATTTAAAAAAGTTGCTTAAAACATTGAATAACAGACCAATATACAAAAGTGGTTCAATTACGGGTGGTACCACAGATTAACAACTATTTATGAATTATTTTTTTAAGTAACTCGTAGATAGTTGTTTGCATTTAGGCCTGTTTGCTTTGAAACACCATTAATGGATGATTTTGACAAAATGTTTAATAATTGTTTACTAATTTTTAAGTCAAATCGAACACCTATTCTACCCATAGCAAATTGTATCTTTTATCAATGCAGCCATAGCCGCTCTGGCAGAGTTATCCATTAACTCCCACGCAAAAAATGTTTGCATTAAACCCAAATTATCCACTTTTTTCAAAAGCTTTTTAAACAACCCCTTCCTGCTCGTAGGTTGGTTTTGCCATTTTGTAGAACTATTGAGCTGGTCTGTTGAATGTTTTTGCAAAACCTTATAAGCCCCGCTATTTTTGTAAAAAATTAATATAAGTTAAAGATGAAAAATTACTATTTTAAAATCGGGGTTATCTTCTTTCTAAACCTGATGGTCGTTAATTCTGGTTTTGCACAAAACTACAAAGTGGTGGATACGGATCAAACCACTTTCTACAACAACCTTATTGTTATACCAGAGACTCTTCCCGGGGAAGATTTTTACGGTCAAGATGCCAATTATCAAGGCAATTTACCCTCCTACACCGATAATGGTGATGGCACGGTTACCGACAATGTTACAGGTTTGATGTGGCAAAAATCTCCCGATATGAATGGGGATGGAGATATCAACGTCGCTGATAAATTGTCGTATATCGACGCCTTGGCAGGAGCCTCCAGTTTTAACCTGGCCGGATACACCGATTGGCGTTTGCCTTCTATCAAAGAGATGTATTCGTTAATCATTTTTAGTGGCTTAGATCCAAGCGGTTACGAAGGAACTTCCACTGATGATTTGGTTCCGTTTATTGACACCGACTATTTTGACTTCGCTTATGGCGATACCGATGCCGGCGAACGCATCATTGATGCCCAAATGGCTTCCTCAAATATTTATGTGGGTGCGACCATGGGCGGCGACGAAACCATGTTTGGCGTCAACTTTGCCGATGGTAGGATTAAAGGTTATGGTACCGGCCCTATGCCAGGACAAACCGTAGACAAACAGTTTTATGTGATGTACGTGCGTGGAGGCGATGATTACGGCATCAATCATTTTACAGACAATGGCAACGGAACTATCACCGATCAGGCTTCGGAACTCATGTGGATGCAAGATGACAACGGAGACGGTCTTAATTGGCAGGAAGCATTGGCCTATTCAGAATCATTTGTATATGCCGGATACTCCGACTGGCGGTTACCCAATGCCAAAGAGCTACAAAGCATTTTAGATTATGATCGTTCGCCATCTACCACCAATTCAGCAGCCATCGATCCTATATTCAATTGTACCCAAATTACTGACGAAGGAGGAAGTCCGGATTATCCTTTTTACTGGTCAGGAACCACACATGCCAATTGGCAGGCAGATGCTCCCGGCGGATGGGGTGCTTACGTTTGCTTTGGTGAAGGTCATGGCTGGATGGAAGAACCACCTATGTCGGGAAACTATGTCTTTATGGATGTCCATGGAGCCGGAGCACAGCGTAGCGATCCTAAAATGGGGAACCCTGATGACTATCCTTATGGCAATGGCCCTCAAGGGGATGTAGTTAGAATATACAACTACGTCCGCTTGGTAAGAAACGCTACAATCACCAGCATTGGGGATACACAGTCAGGTATCAAGGATTTACAAATCTACCCCAATCCGGCTCAGGATGTACTTAACTTTGCCATTAGCGAAAACGCATCCATTGCAACTGTTAAAGTAAGTAACCTTTCTGGGCAGGTGGTTTATTCAGGTACTGTTTCCAATCATCAGTTGGATATTTCTCAGTTGAAATCAGGGATATACACCATTTCATTAACTACGCAAAACTCACGATACACCAATAAATTCATTAAAAAATAATGTCATGAAAAAAATAAAAAGCAACCTCATAGCAGCATTAACAGGCATCATTCTGTTACTCACGGGCACCATAGTACAGGCCCAACACGAAGGACGGCCATCCGGTCAACGCCCACAGAGTCGCGACCAGCAAATGCCTACTGTCCCCGATTCTACTCAAATAGCCAAGATGGTCACCGATTTAAGTACCGAACTCACCTTGACTGAAGATCAACTACCCGTTGTTTCCAAAGCTTTCTTCAACCATTTTGATGAAGTGAAAGCTCTGACTGAAAAAGGGAAAAGACCCGATCGCGAAGTAATGGAAGAGGTTAAAAAGAGTTTTAGAACCGAAGTAGAGTCTGTACTCACCAAAGATCAAAAGAAATTGTTTAAGGCATACATGAAAAAAATACAACCCAAACAGGGACCACCACAACGATAATTAAAATACCCAGACCAGTGTTTTATTCAGAAAGACTAAAACACTGGTCACTAACTTTTTATATCAATTTAACCTATAAAAACCATGTCCATTTCAAGTATTACCGGTTGTATTGGTTGCGGAACTTGCGTAGCAACTTGCCCCACTGATGTGATCCGACTTGATAAAAAATCGGGCAAAGCCATCATCCGATATCCTGCCGATTGTCAGATATGTCACTTATGCCGTATGTATTGTCCGGTTGATGCGATTACCATTTCACCTGAAAAATCCATTCCAGTCATTGTATCATGGGGATAAAAAAACCACAACAAACCAACATAGGATTAATCATCATGGGTTTAATACTCATAGGATTACCTGTCATTTTTTATACCTTGGTCGATTTCCCCCAACGTTCCTTCCTTAAGGAAAGCATTTCGCTACTAACGATTCTGGCCTTTAGCCTAGCCCTCGGACTTTTGTTTTTAAACCAAAAAGGCAAATTTCTCCTACAGGTAAAAACAGTGACAATGGTAAACATTCACAGAATAGTGGGGTATACGATCGTGTTTCTTTTCATGATCCACCCCTTTTTAATCGTGTTTCCTCGCTATTTCGAGTCAGGAGTTGAACCCATGGATGCCCTGACTACGCTGCTCACCTCATTTAACCAAACAGGCGTAATTTTGGGGATGATATCGTGGGTTCTGCTGATGCTCATCGGGCTAACCTCCTATTTTCGTTATCAACTACCTATTTATTATTCAACCTGGCGGGTATTGCACGCAAGCTTATCGCTTTGCTTTGCAATTACGGCCGTCAGTCATGCTGTACTCCAGGGCAGACATACGAGCATAAGCCTATCCATTTTTCTGATATTTATCGGATTAAGTGGCATTGGCTTGATATTAAATAGTTATAAATTCGATTCGAAACCCGTTAAAGCCCTTTCCAATGAAGACTTCTGAAGAGCAAGATAAAATGTCGCGTCGCAAGTTCATGGTCTGGATGGGCGGTGCTGCCGGGGTTGCGACTTTGGCTTCCATGGGTATCTCAACCCATTGGGAAGAAAATGAAGTTCGAATCGACGTCAATAAAATTCCTCTTCAACAAAAAGAAACCGATGTATTGGTGATTGGTGGAGGCATGGCAGGACTGTTTGCTGCCGTAAAGGCCCATGATGCTGGAGCACAAGTCATGATGGTTTCCAAAGGACGATTGGGATCATCTGGTCAAACACCCTTTGCCAAGGGTATGTTTGTTTATGATCCGGAAAAAGAAAAATCAAGTCTGGATGATTTTGTATCCGCTGTTTCGCGATCGGCCATGAATTCCAACAACGCCACCTATACCCGACAAATGGCAGAGCATTCACTGGAGCGTATCAACGACCTCAAGGAGTGGGGGTTTTTCGAATCACCCATTTACCACAAAGCATTCAGCAAACCCATTACTGACAGGAACATACCTGTTATGGAACGGATGGTGATTACCCACCTTATCAAAGAAAAAGGACGCATTGCCGGAGCTGCAGGGTTTAGTCTGGATGAAGAGAATATTCAAGTGTTCAAGGCCAAAAGTGTGATCCTTTGTACCGGTGCCGGCGGTTTTAAACCCAACGGCTTCCCCATTTGCGACCTGACCCACGATGGCACAGCCATGGCCTACCGAATTGGAGCCAAAGTCACTGGAAAAGAATGGAACGACGGCCATCCCGGACAAGCCACCAATGCGGCTGACTGCTACAATGGATGGCATGGTATGTTCGATCGCAAACCCGGTTTAACTTCAGTTGAAATACACCATGATTTGGGCGTTGACCTGAATTATATTGCCTATAAAAAAGGTGGGCCTGTTGCCATGGGGCCACCAAATAAAGACAATTCGCCTACACTTTCAGGTGGCCCCTACGTTCCTCCTGAGTTTAAAATATCAGGCCCACCTAAAGGACCCAATAGGGAAGAAGGTGAAGGGGATAGAAAGAGACCAGACAAAAGACCTCCCAAAAAAGGCGGTGGAGGAGCTCCTCCGGGAATGGCAGGCATAAATACAGGCGGCTCCTCTGCAGGTATGTCCATCCATAAATCAGAAGGTCTGGTTCCCATCAACGACCAATGCGAGTCAACCATTCCAGGACTTTACGCAGCAGGAGATGCTTTAGGTTCCTATATGGCAGGAGCCATATACACCCAAGTAGGATCATCACTAACCGGATCGGCAGTTCAAGGAGCGATAGCTGCGGAAGCAGCAGCAAAATATTGTCAGAAAACGGAATCAATTGACCTTCCTACAGCCAAGCTGAATCAAATTCAAGAAGAAATACTTGCTCCGCTAAAAATGACATCGGGCTACAGCCCAGCCTGGGTTACCCAAACCCTGCAAGGCATTATGATTCCGAATTTTATTCTCTACATCAAAAAAGAAAACCTGATGAAAGCCGCTTTGGCCTATGTAGAAGAATTACGCGATCACCATTTGCCCATGCTCAAAGCTGCTGACATGCATGAACTGCGATTGGCATATGAAACGGCCAACATGATTCTTACTGCTGAGATGAAACTCAAAGCCTCCCTCCTACGCAAGGAAAGCCGACTGAGCCACTTTCGGCTAGACTACCCGGAGCTGGACAATGAAAACTGGCAGGCATGGATCAACATCTTTCAAGGTGAAAAAGGCGAAATGCAGTTTGAAAAACAGGCCTTTGGCACCTGGCCGGCATAATAGGTCATCTTGACGGATAGATTTAATTCGTTTCCATTTTTAAAACGACAAAACACAAATCTACCTTCCTAGTAAAAAGTCTACGAGGCGAATGCACATAGTATGATGACAAATCCTAAAACACTACCCTGTCATATCGAAATCCGCTTTTTATTGACTCCCTCACCCTATTGGTAGAGCTTATGTACTGATTCATTGAATGTTTTTGTAGACACAACTCCCCCACCCTATTTTTGTCACATAATTAATATCCACCATGATGTCGAAGCAGAAGAATTCAAATCAAAAACTGACCAAGACTCAATAAAAAAAATCAACATGAAAAAAAACTGGTTAATTTTAGGAATACTCGCATTGGCACTCTTCACCGCCTGCGAAAAAGACGATGACGTAACTACCACCCCAACGGCGGACAATTTACCTGATATCTCAGGATTTCCCATAGTAGGTACCAACCAAACAACCTATTTCAACAATACTACAATGATGACTGCTCCCGCTGCAGGAGAAGATTTCTATGGTCAAAATGCATTCTACTCAGGCAATGTGCCATCCTATACCGATAACGGCGACGGAACTGTAACAGACAACATCACCGGTTTGATGTGGCAATCCTCCTTCGACCACAATGGCGATGGCAATATTGATGTTAATGACAAACTGAGTCTGGAAGAGGTTTTAGCCTTACCAGAAACAGTATCCACCGGTGGTCACACCGACTGGAGAGTGCCAACCATCAAAGAACAATACTCGCTCATCATGTTTAGTGGACGCGATATAAGTGGCTATGAAGGTACTGATACAGAAGGTCTCACTCCTTTTATCAATACCGACTATTTTGAATATGCTTACGGCGATACCGATGCAGGCGAACGTCTCATCGATGTACAATGTGCTTCAACCAACATGTATCTACCTGGCACCTATGGAGGAACCGCTGAAACCGTATTTGGAGTAAACTTTGCGGATGGACGTATCAAGGGATATGGCACCACTTTATTCGGTCAAGACAAACAATTCAACTACTTGCTGGTACGTGGCAACGAAACCTATGGAACAAACGAATTTGTTGATAACGGCGACGGAACCATTACTGACAATGCCACCGGACTGATGTGGTCACAGGACGACAACGGAGAAGGAATCATTTGGAGTGATGCCTTAAACTATGCTGAAAACTCAACAGAAGCAGGCTACTCCGACTGGAGACTTCCTGATGCCAAAGAGCTGCAATCCATTGTAGATTACACGCGTTCACCAGATCAGACAGATTCTCCTGCCATTGATGCCCTATTCAACTGTACCTCCATAACCAACGAAGCCGGCAATGCTGACTATGGTTTTTACTGGAGTAGTACAACGCATGCCGGAATTACTGATGGCAGTGAAGGTACCTTTGGGGGTTATGTGGCCTTTGGCCGTGCCATGGGTTACGATCCCGACTGGACTGATGTTCATGGAGCTGGTGCACAACGTAGCGACCCAAAAGTTGGCGATCCCAACGACTACCCTACAGGCAATGGTCCTCAGGGTGATGCGATTAGAATATACAACCATGTACGCTTGGTTCGTAATACAAATTAGTACGAGAATCTTTCTAATTAAAATTAATGGTAGCTAAAAAGAAGACCCCCATGAAAAAGTTAAAATTCACAACTCAGATCAATCTATGGGCTATGATGACCATGATTATTACCATGCTGTTTGCAACAGGATGTACTAAAGATGATGATCCTTCAGATGATGGTGGTGGCTCCACAACTTTGGAGGTAAACAATTACCTCCTTATTGCCACTGGACAAACCCTAACCTATGATGCTGATGGCAATGAAGTTTCAGGGTTGTCCGTAGGAGATGATTTTTACGGCCAGGACGCCAACTACTTAAAAGGTGAAACCATGGCCTATCAGGACAATGAAGACGGAACTGTAACCGATTTAAACACCGGTTTAATGTGGCAACAATCTCCTTCATCATCTGACTTTACGTGGCAAGAAGCGGTCGACTATTGCGAAAATCTTGAATTTGGCGGATACGACGATTGGCGTATGCCCAGCTGCAAGGAATTATATTCCATCAGCGATTTCAACTCAGGATGGCCTTATTTAAACACCTCCTACTTTGATTTAGCAAGTAGTGAAGTTTCTAAAGATGAACAATTTTGGTCGAGCAACTACTACGTAGGCGTAACTGTTGAAGGTGGATCGAAATCAGCGATGGGTGTCAACCACGTAACAGGCCATATCAAGGCTTATTCAGCAGAAGCATTTGGACCCGTTGGCGGCAAATATGTAAGAGCCGTTCGTGGCGATGACTATGGCGTGAATGAATACGCCGACAATGGCGATGGAACCATCACCGATAATTCAACCGGTTTGATGTGGATGCAGGATGACAATGGTGAAGGAATTGACTGGGAAGCCGCTTTGTTATACGCTGAAAACAGCAATTACGCCGGACATTCGGATTGGAGACTGCCCAATGTAAAAGAATTGCAAAGCATTGTAGACTATGGTTATTCACCAAGCGCTACCGACGCTTCAAAAGTAGGCCCTGCCATCGACCCGCTATTTAACTGCACACCCATCATCAACGAAGCTGGAAATGATGACTACGGCTATTTCTGGACGGGTACCTCAGCACACTTCACAACTGGCGAACCTTATTACTACGCCTGGTATGTGGCCTTTGGCATGGCTGTAAATGGCGAAGGACTTGATTTTCATGGTGCCGGCGGCGTGCGTTTTGACACGAAAGAAGAAGGAGGCCCCTTGGGTGAAGGTGGCGAACGGTATTATAACTATGTACGGTTGGTTAGGAATATTGAATAAGGATCATTTTTTTTCATGGGTCTCGTGTAGTTCAAAATGAACTACACGAGGCTTTTTTTTGCTCTCTTACTTCACTTTAATAAATACAACAATGAGTCCAATCCGAGAAGTCTTTTTTTCGCCACTAAGGCTCAAAAACACAAAGAACATACTAAGAGAATATGTTGTCATATGTACTCTTTGTACACCTTAGCGCCTTGGTGTGTTAATGGCAATTGTCAAAGAGAAGCACGCGTTACGCTATTGCAAAACGCGCGCCAGTGATGGGGAAAACCAACAAACTTCTGCTACATGCCAAGTGTGGCCTTTTTAATGGTAAGTTTGGTGGGTTGCATTAAATCTTGCATCTGCGACATATCAGGTCTGTCGCCACCAGCACCTGAAGAACGACCTCCACCACCTTGTCTACCACCACCTTGTCTACCACCACCCGATCCTCCGCCACCCATTTGAGCGCCCATGGACGGACGACCTCCACCCTGGCCTTGTTGTGGCATATCAACGCCCTCAATTTCAAATGAAAAACTAAAATATTTTTCGGGATTGGTCAAGTATTGACCTGGGTCATTAAAAATATAGTCAAGTGGAATACAAACCAAATAGTACAAAAACTCAGTGGAATCGATATGCAATATGGCGCTAATACCTTCATCGTTGATGTTATTGCTTGCCTGAGGTTCTTCCGTTCCGTCATATCCTATCTTATCCAGAAGTTCCATTCCTTTTACGTAACGCAAGTTAAATTTTTCGATTTCAGCTTTCGTTTTTCGCTTTTCTGGAGTGCCCTGTTTTCTGTCTTTTGGCTGTAAATCAGGAACTTTATGCTGTAAGGGAAAAACCAGTCCCAATTGCTCCTTTCCTCTTCCGTTGGTATCGAGCCAAAAGGTTAAACCCGACATCATTATTTTTTTTTGTAATGATTTATTTGAAGTCTTCATATTGACGAACAAATACTTATCGTCGTAACTGATTCCATAATGTATTTCCGATTTTGGATCATAACGGTATTCTCCATCCCAAACAAGCTGATGCTCATTAAATACCACGGGTGTTTCTTGTCGCTGACAAGGATAAACTTTTTTCTT
>CAYWNI010000105.1:0-9217 GCA_964459525.1 uncultured Lentimicrobiaceae bacterium
AAAGGAAGACTTTATTCTCGGTCGTTTGAGGCCGGAAAAACAATTGGTGATGATGAAACAAATGTGGCTTCTTTTTTCTCTCGCGACAAAGTGACAGAAGATGATGATAACAAACTTGTGCATTGGTACGGCAAGTATTATCTCGTTTATGGTGAGCAGGTTATTCGCAATCGTTCCCTATCGGAAAAAGAGGGACGTTCTGTTTTTTATGTAAACAAAATAGCATTTCAATAGTTAGTTTTATGGGTAATCTATTCTTTCAAATCAAGCAATACATTTTATTCTATTTTAGTTCTAAAACCCGCTATACTATCCACTCACCGTTTGTATATAGTTTAGTTGATCAGGTATTTAGAGATTCTAATAGATATGTTGAATACGCTCAGTTGCACGCCAGAAAACTATCGCTCCTTGGGCGCAAGAGCACGATTGAAACTGTCGACTTTGGTTCTGGAGCAGGATCGAATAAATACACGACAAAGCTTCTTCCTCTGGATAAAATTGTAAAACAAAGAAGTCAGCACAAAAAACGTCTTGAGCTTTTGTTTCGGTTGGTAAAATGGTTAAAGCCTCTGCATGTGTTAGAGTTTGGAACAGCTGCAGGCATAAGCAGTTCTTATATTAAATCTGCCGCTCCTGATTCACAAATGGTTACTATGGAAGGCTGTGCGGGTCTTGCTGCTGTTGCTGAAGAGGGTTACGAAAAGTTAAACTTGAAAAATGTTGAGGTAGCTGTTGGTAATTTTGATAATATCCTGATTCCTGTTTTAGGAAAATTCCCACAGCTTGACTTCGTTTTTTTTGATGGAAACCACAGAAAACAACCTACTCTGGATTATTTTGAAAAATGTTTGCTGCTAGCGCATGAAAGCAGCTTGTTTGTCTTCGACGATATTCATTGGTCGCCGGGAATGAAAGCTGCTTGGGACGAAATTAAAATACGTCCTGAGGTTTCGATAACCATTGATATTTTTTGGTTTGGTTTAGTTTTCTTTAAAAAAGGAATTGAAAAACAGGACTTTGTTATTCGTTGTTAAAAATGTACTTTTAAATCAGGTAAATTATTAGTTTTGGCTATGCCGAAAAAATGCATGTTATGAAAAAAGAAATCATTTCCTTAAAAGATATTTGTCGTTTTTATCAGGTTGGAACAGAAACGGTTAAGGCACTTCGTGAAGTTAGTGTCTCGATTTTTGATAATGAATTTGTTGCCTTAATGGGTCCTTCTGGGTCGGGCAAATCTACTATGATGAATATTCTGGGTTGTTTAGACACGCCTACTTCTGGTAGTTATTTTTTAAATGGTGTCGATGTGAGTAAAATGAGCGACAATGAATTGGCTGATGTTCGAAACAAAGAAATTGGCTTTATTTTTCAGACTTTTAATTTGCTGCCACGTTCTAGTGCTCTCGAAAACGTGATGTTGCCCCTTATTTATGCTGGTAAAAATAAGCACCAACGCCTTGAAATGGCCACCAATTCGTTACGTCAGGTTCAGCTTGCCGACAGGATGACGCACCGACCAAATGAGCTTTCTGGTGGGCAGCGGCAACGTGTTGCTATTGCGAGGGCTTTGGTTAACAATCCGTCTATAGTTCTTGCTGATGAGCCAACGGGTAATCTTGATAGTAAAACATCTATAGAAATCATGGGGCTGCTCGAAGAAATTCACCGCCTCGGAAACACCATCATTGTGGTAACGCACGAAGAGGATATTGCCAGTCATGCACATCGTATCATCCGCATGATAGACGGCGAAATAGCCTCCGATGAGATTAACCATAATGTGCGGACGACAAAAAATTACAAGGGTGTTAAAAATCAAGAGGAATTATAAAAAGCAATGCCCATGAGTAGCAACTGGAAAATATATACCAAAACGGGAGACAGCGGTAATACTTCATTAATTGGCGGAAGTCGAGTGCCAAAAGATGATTTGCGAATCGAGTGCTATGGCACAGTAGATGAGTTAGTTTCGTGGATTGGCCTGATTAGAGATCAATCGATTGATGCAAAATATGTGGCTGTTTTACTCGAAGTGCAAGACCGTCTTTTTACCATTGAATCGCTTTTAGCTCATGATGGTAAACCTTTAAGCAACAAGCTTCCGGAGGTCATAGAAGAGGACATTCTTTTTTTAGAAAATCAGATTGACTTGATGAATGAAAACCTTCCCGAACTCAGTTCCTTTATTTTGTCGGGAGGTCATACCACAGTTTCCTATTGCCATGTGGCCCGCACGGTTTGTCGGCGGGCCGAACGACTGGTTATTCGCCTGAACCGTGAGCAAAAAGTTGATCCAGTAAATATAAAATACCTTAATCGGCTGTCAGATTACCTGTTCGTGTTGTCACGAAGATTGGCACGAGATCTAAATATTGATGAAACATTATGGAAACCAAGAACATAGGGTGGTGTATTAAATAATCATTAACCCTTGTTTTACATCAAAAAAAAATTACTTTTGCAAAAAAATTAACTAAATCGAATAAAGCATGTATTGGACTTTGGAATTAGCATCGAAACTCGAAGACGCCCCTTGGCCTGCTACAAAAGAGGAATTAATTGAATGGGCAATTCGTACGGGTGCTCCAAATGAGGTAATCGAGAACTTAGTTGAGATGGAAGATGAAGGTGAGGTATATGATCGCATAGAAGATCTATGGCCGGATTATCCCACCAAAGATGACTTCTTTTTTAATGAAGAGGAATACTGACGATCAACAAATAATAAAAAAAAGGCTGTCTGTACTCAGGCAGCCTTTTTTTTATGCTTTTGAACACTCAAACAGAGTATGACTAACTCCAATATTGTCAATTATTCTGTCAATTTTAAAACCTGAAGCCTCAACCATTTTTACCATATCGCGCGAGTGGTACATCTGGCTGTTTCCGTTGGCGATAGCAGTAAAATAAAGTGAAGTGCCATGCAGACTGTAGGTTGAAGCCGGGTAAGCCTGGCGATCCCAATAAGTTTCAAGGATAAACAACGATCCTTGCTTGTCGAGTGCGTTGTAAGAACGCTTGAGCAGACTAAGTACTTGTTCCTGTGAAAAACAATCCAAAAACTGGCTCATCCAAATGGCATCGTATCCCAAAGGAAAAGGAATGTTTCCGTCAAGTAAATTGAGCGCATGAGTGGAAATGCGATTGCTAAACCCGGCTGCTTCTATGTTTGCTGAGGCTTCGGCTACTTGTCCGGGTAGATCAAGAATAGTCAAGTTTACATCAGGATTATTGCCAGCGCAGAAAATAGAAAACTTACCTGTGTTGCCGCCTACGTCCAGAATCTTTTTTGGTTTACTTTCAAAAATATAGGGCAATACTTCTGGAAATGCGTAATCTGAATAAAAATGATCAAAGGCAAACCAGCTACTGCGCACTTTTTCGGGCAGTTCTGCCAGGGCTTCATAAACGGTGTCCCATTGCCCAAAAACACTGAGCCCCTCAGGTTTTCCGTTTGTGATAGACTCCTCCAGCTTAAACATCCCTAGGTAATTAACGTCCTGAACGAAGTCCATGTTTACCCGGGTAAGTTCGTCTTTTAAAATGAAATATCCTGTTTTTGTTATTGAGAAAAGATCCTCAGTTACCTGCACCATTTCGAGGCTTAGTCCTGCTTCGAGCAGCACCTTAACGCCATAAACAGAAAGACCCAGGGCTTCTGCAACTTCCTCCATGGTTGCGCCAGTTTTTCGCTTGTCGAAAAGATGGTCGAGGATGCCTAAATCGCGTAAGGCTTTTGCAGCTTGAAACATGATTGGGCCAAATGCAATTTTTTGGGCATCAAATTTAGCCTGTACGGCGGTCTTTTTGTCGTGTCCGTGGGAGATTTTCATGGTATTGAGGTTATTTCCAAAAATAATAATAATTAAACCACTGCTCGGGAAAGCGCAGTATTATTCTTTCTAATTCATTGATGTAGTCGCGAAGCGCCAATTTTAGCGTGCTATTAAAAGATTTTCTATCGCTAGGGTAGGTGATAGGTGGGGTTGCAAAAAAATGGTAATGCCTTCCTGGCATGCGTATAGCCGAAACAAAGGTAGCGGGTTTGCCATAGCGTATGGCAAGGCTTAAAGGACCTGCCGGGAAATTCGCCTCACGCTCAAAAAATGGCATCGAAACAGGTCTCGATCCCTCAAGAAACCGATCGCCATGGATGGCAATCAATTCGTTGTTACTAATGGCTTCTTTAATCGCAAATAGATGCGACAAGTCAGGTTTTATTGGGATGATATTCATGGTTTTCTCGGTCATTACCTGTTTGAGCATTTCTTTTATTCTTTCATGCTCAGCTTCGAGCATCACGATATGCACTTTCGTCGGAATTCTTTTCAGCAGGTTACCTGCAATTTCCCAGTTACCCATGTGAGCACCTATTATAAAACCTCCTGTGGTTGTAGCCATTTCATACAAATGCTCCTCACCTTCAAAATCGAAAGAATAGCGCGCTTCCATTCCCGACATGATGGCCACCTTGTCAATAAGTACTTGGCCAAACCGGTAAAAGTTGACAAATAGATATCGAACGCTTTTTTGCGGACTGAAATTCAATACCTGATGGTAAAAAAAATACATTGGTTGGCGTGCCGATTTCACAAAAATAACAAAGTAAGCCGAAACGAAAACAAGCAGGCTGTAGGCAGCATTGATACCCAGATGTTTTAAGAGAAAAATAAAGGCTGAGTAGCCGGTAGTGCCTCCGCGGGTTTTACCCTTCCATTCAGCAGACATTATTTGCTGCTATGTTCAGAAACAAAATCGTAAAGGTTGTCTAGGGTAAGTATTTTACCTAAGTGTTCACTTGTAACTTTTACGCCAAACATGTTTTCAAGGATTACAGCAATATCAACAAAATCAAGGCTTTCGATGTCAAGATCGTCTTTTAGGTGGGCTTCGGGAGTTAACTGACCCTCTTCTAGCTCAAATTCTTCGATGAGAAACTCATTGATTTTTTCAATGATTGTACTTTTATCCATAGGTTTTTTAGTGTCGTCGTGTTAGTTAGCAAAAATAGAAAAAACTGGCTATTAGCCAATCATGCCACTACAACTTTTTCACAATGAGTGTTGAGTTGGTTCCTCCAAAACCAAAGGAATTGGAAAGAAATGTGTTGATTTTGTGTTCTTTGGTTCGGCTAATGATGTTTAGTTTTGCAGAATGCTCATCAGGATTTTCAAAGTTTAAATTGGGTGCAATAAATGAGTTCTGCGCCATTAGCATCGAATAAATCACTTCGCTTGTGCCTCCCATCCACATTTCATGTCCGGTCATTCCTTTGGTAGAACTAATGGGTACACGTCCTTGATCGAAAACTTTGTAAATGGCATTGGCTTCGTTTTGGTCGCCAACTGGTGTTGATGTGGCGTGTGCATTCAGGTAGTCTATGTCAATGGCTTTCAGTTTGGCATCATCTAAGGCACGTTGAAGCGATTTTACAGGGCCTTCCACGTTGGGCACGGAGATATGGTCGCCATTAGAGGAGAAACCATAGCCTATAACTTCACCGAGAATGGGAGCACCTCTTTTTACAGCTGTTTCGTACGATTCCAAGATCAATGTTGCGCCACCGCCGCTAGGCACAAGTCCGTCGCGGTCGCGGTCGAAAGGCCGTGAAGCAGTCAACGGATTGTCTTCACGCACTGAGAATGCATTTAACGCATCAAAGCTACACATCGAAAATGGGTTTATCTCCTGTGCGCCACCACAAATAATTGTGTCTTGCAGCCCGTTTTTAATCATGAAATAGGCCATTCCAATGGCATGAGACCCACTGGCACAAGCTCCACTGATTGTGAAATTTATCCCTTTTAGTTTTAATATTACCGAAAGGTTCATACTAATTGTCGAGTTCATCGATTGAAAAATAGAGCCCGAACCAATCATGGTTGTGTTTTTCTTTTCGCGAAGAATATCGGCAGCTTCTACCACAGAAGTGGAACTGCTGTCGTTTCCATATAGAATGCCAATTTCTTGCGAGTTCAAAAAATCCTCGTCAATTTTGGCATTCGAGAGTGCTTCGGCGGTAGCTATGTAGGCGTATTCTCCCTGTTCTGGCAGTCCAACACGCATTCTTCTGGGCAATATTCCCTTCATAACAGGCCGTTCGATAAAGCCCGTAAGTGCCGACCGAAAGCCCATATTCTTGCGCTCAGGATCAAAAATGATACCTGATTTCCCATCATATAGCGAACGGGTAACTTCCTCTAAATTTTTCCCAATTGTAGAATAGATACCCATTCCGGTAATTACAACGCGTCTCATCATTTTATGTAGTCATTTAGCTTTTTGTAGTGATAATTAGTTTTTAAGTGTACAGTCCTCCATTAATGTTTATTACTTCTCCAGTGATGTAAGATGATCCCTCGCTTGCCAAAAAGGAAACTACCGAGGCAACTTCCTCAGGCTTGCCAAAGCGGTTGGCAGGAATAAGTGATTTTAGCTGCGATTCATTCAGATCTTTTATCATTTCGGTTTTGATATATCCTGGTGCTACCGCATTTACCGTTACTCTTTTTTTGGCTACTTCCTGGGCCAGGGCTTTTGTTGCGCCAATTACACCTGCCTTGGCAGCACTGTAGTTGGTTTGACCAGGCAACCCTTTTACTCCAGACAATGATACAACGTTGATCACACGTCCCCATTTATTTATCACCATTTCTTTAATGAGACTGGCTGTTACATAATAAAAGCTGTTCAGGTTTGTGTCGATTACAGTTTTCCAGTCGTTGGGCTCCATCCAAATCAATAGGGCATCTTTAGAAATGCCCGCATTGTTTACTAAAACAGCGATATACTCATTGTCATTTTGTTGCGATTTCCATTTTTCGATAGCTGTTTTTACATCTTCTTGACTGGCCACGTTGAACCGAATTGTTTCGGCATAGCCTCCATTCTGAATAATTTCGTTTACTATAGTGGTTGCGTTTTCGCTATTGTTGTGGTAATGAACCAGCACTTTAAAGCCATCGGCAGCGAGTTGTTTGCAAATGGCACTCCCAATTCCGCCCGATCCTCCTGTTACCAGAGCAAATTGTTTATTGTTCATGGAGTGTTGATTTTAGGTTCGTTGTTAACTAAATAGTTGCGAATAGAATCAATTTCTTTATATTTTGGCGTGTCTTCGGTAAATACTGGCACAAGTGAACGAAGTTTATGGTAAAGTGCTTTCGTTTTTGAGCTCATCTTGGGTTCTGATTTAAGATAGTCAACGGCTTGGATAATGGTGAGATACTCAATCGCCAGAACTTCAAATGTGTTTTCAATGGTTTTTTTTGTCAGCAATGCAGCATTTGTTCCCATACTCACGATGTCTTGATTGTCGTTGTTGCTGGGGATACTATGCACATACATTGGGTTGGCGATGGTTTGGTTTTCGGCCACGGTAGAAGTGGCTGTAAACTGTGTGCCCTGCATGCCTAAATTCAGACCCAATGTTCCGAGGTTGACAAAAGGAGGTAGTATGTCGTTAATTTTGTTGTTCATCAGGAAGTTGATTTGCCTTTCGGCCAGCATCGAGAGTTTTGTAATGGCGATTTTCAGTTTATCCATTTCAAACGAAACATAGTCGCCATGGAAGTTGCCGCCATGATAAACCGTTTTAGTTTCCATGTCAACAATCGGGTTGTCGTTGGCTGAATTAACTTCATTTACAAGTACCTCTTTGGCGTTTTCCAAGGTGTCGGCAATTGGGCCAATTATCTGTGGAACACAGCGCAGCGAATAATATTCTTGAATTTTTTGTTTAAATATCTTTTCCTCAATTTTGCCGTTAAACAGCAAATCATCTCTTTTCTTGATGAGTTGGCTGTCGCTCAGTATATTGCGCATCGACTGGGCGATTAAATGCTGACCTTTATGTTTTTTAACACCATTTAGCACTTCGGAAAAATGGTCATCAAACGACTCGACCAGTTCGTTGATCATGGCACTAGCATACACCGACCATCCAATAGCACGTTGAGCAAAAATGGTGTTGGTGATACCAATTCCAGACATCACGGAGGTGCCGTTTATAAGCCCAAGACCTTCACGCAGTCTTATCTTTAACGGGGTAATGTCAAGTGAAGAAAAAACATCAATTGTATTCTGGCGTTTGTCCTGATAAAAAACTTCACCCTCACCAATGAGCACAAGAGCTAGGTGAGCCAGTTGAACAAGATCGCCACTTGCGCCTACTCCACCATGCTCAGGAATAAATGGTATAATGTCATGATTTATTAGCTTTGCTATCAGTTTTATGGCATCCGTATGAATTCCTGAGTATCCCAACGAGAGGCTCTTTAACCTACTAATCATGGCGGCACGTACACAAATGGGTTCAAGCGGTTTTCCTGAGCCGGCTGCATGACTGCGAATCAGGTTGTATTGTAGTTTTACCTGATCATCAGTTTCTATGCGGTACTGAGCCATGGGGCCTAAACCTGTATTTACACCATAAATTATCTTGTTAATCGAAAATTCTTCGAGAAAGTGGTAGCATTTCTCCACATTCTTAATGGTGAACTCATCTATAGCTATTTTCTGATCCTTGAGTAGGATGTTTATGTAATCTTCAATTTGAAGCGTTTCTTTAGAAATTGTGGTCATTTATCTGATAATTTTTTCAATTCATATCAGGATTAATAATGCTTTTTATTGTTCGGACTTTTGCATTACCTTCAACTTGTTGGCTACAGGATTGGCATATAGTTTTAAGAATAAATTCCTAATTTCGTCATTATCTATGCCAACAATTGTGGTTGTTTGGGTATATCTATCGTTTAATTGTTTTAGCGTTGCTTCGGTATAGTGATGTTGATACCCGTTTTCATTGTTTAGCAGGTCGTAAGCCAAGTAATTTGAAGGCCATAGATGGTAGTTTGTATAAATTTGTTCGTCAATCAAACTGGCAATTTCACTGAGTATTTCGTTATGAGTTAATTGGCTTAGGCGAAGGTTTTTTATTTCTTTTGTCAAAGGTATACCGACAGCCATGTGCACACGGCCTTTCTGCCCAAGCACACCTCCGATTATTGATTTGAAATCTTCGGCTGGTTTTTTTTCGTAAGTTCCCATTTGCGATAAATATACTTCACGAACTTTCATGGCATCGCAAGGTTCCCATTCGTATGAAATTGACAACGGAGTAAGATTGAGGTCGGTAAGGTCTTCGATGAAATTTCCGTTACCCGATAGTGAAAGCATTTTTAGGATAGCAATATCCGTTTTGTCAAAA
>CAYWNI010000106.1:0-3202 GCA_964459525.1 uncultured Lentimicrobiaceae bacterium
GCCCGAAGAACTGGAAAAGGCTTTGCTGGAACATGGGATTACCGCGGATACTACGGTTGTTTTATATGGAAAATACATGGATCCCGACAATGCAGATCCGTTTCCGGGAAGTGCTGCAGGCGACATTGGTGCCATCCGCAATGCTTTTATCATGCTCTATGCAGGTGTAAAAGATGTAAGGATTCTCAATGGCGGATTTCAATCGTGGCTGGATGCTGGCTTTGATGTTAGTACAGAGGATGTGCAAAAAAAACCAGCCAAAGATTTTGGCGTGGTGATTCCTCAGAATCCCGAATTGGCGGTGGATATTCCAGAGGCAAAAATGATGTTGGCCGCTACAGATGCCGACCTGGTATGTGTACGCAGTTGGCCTGAATATATTGGAGAAGTCAGTGGCTATAACTACATTGAGAAAAAAGGACGTATTCCGGGGGCTATTTTTGGAAATTGTGGATCGGATGCGTACCACATGGAAAACTACCGCAACCTGGATCATACCATCCGCGAAGCAGGCGAAGTGCTCGAAATATGGAAAGAAGCAGGCATTACCCCTGACAAGCACCTGGCTTTTTACTGTGGAACAGGCTGGAGGGGCAGCGAGGCCTTTTTTAATGCCTGGTTAATGGGCTGGCCCCGAGTTTCCGTTTTCGATGGCGGATGGTTTGAGTGGAGCAACGACCCTTCCAATCCATACGAAACTGGTTTACCTGAATAATCAAATAATGAAAAATCCAATAACCCAACTATCTGACTTTGCGATAGACACACTGGAGGGGTTGGCTTCCAACCCCAAAAGTTTATCGTCAAAATATTTTTACGACGACCGGGGAAGTGCCATTTTTCAGGACATCATGCGAATGCCTGAATACTATCTTACCGATTGTGAATTGGAGATTTTTCAAACACACAAGAATGAAATATTGCAGGAGTTTAAAAATGGTGGCGCTCATTTTGAAGTGCTTGAGCTGGGTGCCGGAGATGGACTTAAAACGAAGGTTTTACTTTCGCATTTTGTAAATCAACAAATTGACTTTACTTATTCACCCATCGATATATCCGGATTAGCTGTAAATAACCTTGTGGACGACTTACGTCTTCGTATTCCCGGCTTAAAAGTGAACGGCCTCATCGGAGACTATTTTAACATGTTGAGTTCGTTTAAAAACAATGGTAGTCCTCGAAAAGTGGCGCTTTTTCTGGGCTCAAATATTGGAAATTTAACGAAGAACCAGTCTGTTGATTTCCTTTCAAAACTAAAGGAGTCGCTTAATCAGACTGACCAGTTATTTATAGGGTTCGATTTAAAAAAGAGGGGCAATATCATACTCGATGCCTACAATGATAAAACGGGTCATACTTCAGCTTTTAACCTTAATTTACTGACAAGGATTAATAGGGAGTTAAAAGCCGATTTTATCTTGGATCATTTTTATCATCAGGAATTTTATGATGAATACAGTGGTAGAGCAGAAAGCTTTTTAATCAGTACAACCAAGCATGAAGTAACTATTGAGGCACTTGATCGCGTCTTCAATTTTGAAAAGGAGGAGAGAATATTTATGGAAATGTCGCAAAAGTATGATATAGAACTGATTCAGGAACTGGCCGAAAAATCCGGTTTTGAAATTGTCAGGAACTTCGTTGACAAACGACAGTACTTTATGAATTCACTATGGAAATTAAAAAATTAAAAAGATGAAAGCAATTTGGAATGGAAAAGTCATCGCGGAAAGCGATAAAACTATCAATATCGAAGGGAATCAATACTTTCCTGCCGAATCGGTAAATAAAGAATTTTTAAGCAACAGCGAAACGCATACAGTATGTCACTGGAAAGGAACGGCTTCATATTATGACGTAACCGTTGATGGTCAAACCAATAAAGATGCGGCATGGTATTATCCAACACCATCATCGAAGGCTGAAAACCTCAAAAATTACATTGCCTTTTGGCGAGGTGTGGAGGTGAAGAATTAATTTGAGTTTAAACCACATTTAATCAGAAAAAAATGAACACTCCAATAAATAGCTGGAAATCATTAACTTTAGGTTTTACCCATGACTTAAACGATGCCCTTCAGCAACAACATCATGCAGCTCAGCTCATTGCATTGGTCGGGCGGCATTTAATTCTGCAACAATCTGACGATAGCAATACAAATATGGAGTTTGTTTTCGGAGAAGAAATGCTCATGGGAAATGCCTTATCAAACGGTATGCGGGTGGTATTGTATTTGAAAGATCTAAATATGCGCATCCTGGATCAAAAAAATGGGATAAAAAAAGAAATTGGACTTACCGGAAAAACCATTCAACAAGGTTTTGAAGAATTAAAGCAAAGTCTGTCTGATTTGGGAGTAGATGTAAGTAATTTTAACAATGAACTCCATTACGAAATACCTGCACATCAACTTGATCAAGGAGCTTATTTTTTCATAGAAGATGAAAATTATTTTTTGGAAAATGCAAAATACAGGCACAATGCCAAAATAGTACTCAATGAGGTTTCCAAGTTGTTTGAGCAATATGAACCCATAAAAATTTGGCCACACCACTTCGATACTGGGGCGTATTATGTTTTAAGTAAAAACGAAAATGGAAGTGCATCAAAAACGATTGGCATTGGGTGGGCCGTACCAGATAGCATGGTCGATGAACCCTATTATTATCTTAGCTTTTGGTCGGAAAAACCAAAGGATATAATGGTAGATTTTCCAGTTTTAGAAGCAGGAAAATGGATGATGCCCAACTGGAATGGTGCTGTATTAAGACATTCCGAAATTCAAAATGAGGGTTCAGCAGAAAAACAACACGGGTTAGTACAATCTTTTTTTACACAAGGTATCGCAATTTTATCCCACTATCTAAAAAACAGTTAATATGAAGAAATATGAACTTTGCAAATTTGCAGAATTAACCGACAGACAACCAAAACACGCTCTTGTTGAAAATGTTGATCTGGTTATTGTCCGCTACGACGATAAAATCTCTGTTCTATATGGGAGATGCCTGCATCGTGGTGCCTTGATGGCCGATGGACACGTTGATGGTAAAAATATTATTTGTGGAGTTCATGGTTGGGATTACCGCTACGATACAGGAGTATCCGAATACAACAACAATGAGGTCTTGAAAAAGTTCACTGCTTTTGTGGAAGGAGACACCGTATTTGTGGATGCTGATGAAATAGGTGCTTTTGGAA
>CAYWNI010000106.1:3212-9171 GCA_964459525.1 uncultured Lentimicrobiaceae bacterium
AACAGAAGTGAATATCTAGGCCAATACACTGATACTCATCCGGAAGACACAGAACCTTTTACAGGGTATATTACAGAACTAGCCAAAAACGGATTGAAAAACTATGGACATCATGGTCCGTCAGCCTCCATGGGAGTGGACAGAAACACCTTACCAAAATGGGAAGACATTCAATTTTTACCTGCACAACTAGCCACACGGCCTTTGTTGGATGAAGAAACTGTAAAAACAAAAGTGGTAATTGGTCATAAAGCTAAGAAACCTTTAGAACTTGAAATCCCCATTTTTGTATCCGACATGAGTTTTGGAGCTTTGTCCAGGGAAGCAAAGATTTCCTTATCAAAAGGAGCTGAGATGGCCGGTACCGGAATTTGTAGTGGCGAAGGCGGTGTGTTACCAGCAGAACAGGCTAATAATTCCAGGTATTTTTACGAACTGGCCTCCGGAAAATTTGGTTTTTCATGGGACAAGGTTAAAAAAGCACAGGCTTTTCATTTCAAAGGTGGACAGGGAGCCAAAACAGGAACGGGTGGTCATTTGCCAGGAAATAAGGTTACCAAAGAAATTGCCGAAGTTCGCGGATTAAAGGAAGGCGAAAATGCAATTTCTCCTGCTGCATTTACTGACATGTTTACTGCTGAAGATTTTAAAAAGTTTGCCGATGAGGTGCGTGAAAAAACAGGCGGAATTCCAATTGGTTTTAAAATTGCCGCTAGCCACATTGAAGCAGATATTGATTTTGCTTTGGAAGTTGGAGTCGACTACATAATTCTCGATGGTAGAGGTGGAGGAACAGGTTCTGCGCCAAGCATACTTCGCGATAATATTAATGTTCCTACAATACCTGCATTGGCTCGTGCCAGAAAACATCTCGACAAAGTAGGGGCAACAGATGTTACGCTAATTATTACAGGAGGCCTGCGTGTTGCCGAAGATTTTGCAAAAGCAATGATGCTGGGTGCCGATGCCATTGCCGTGGCCAATTCGGCTCTGCAAGCCATTGGATGTTTGGGGATGCGAGCCTGCAGCACGAATAATTGCCCGGTTGGAGTTGCTACTCAAAAAGAGAGCTTACGTCAGCGAATTCAAATTGAATTGTCGGCAAAACAATTATTCAATTTCTTTACTGCCTCCAACGATTTAATTAAAGTAGTTGCGAGAGCATGTGGACATAATGATGTTAAGAAATTTAACTTCAACGATTTAAGTACATTGAACTACGAAATGCACAAACTTACAGGCATAGCTTATGCCGGCTTTAAATAAATTGTGAATTAAAACCAAAGAAACCAATATTGTATTTTTCTGTTACTAAATATTCTTTTTAAAGAACATAAAAATAGACTTATGGAATGGCTAATACCTATTACAATAATTCCCGGTGTTGGATTAATAATTTTGTCAACATCAAATATCATGGTTTCCTTAAATGAGGAAATTTCTATTATTGTTTATGAAAATGAAAAAAATGCTGAGATTATTAGGGATAAATTATTACAACTTAAACGATTAAGTATCTCAATTGTATTTCAGTACATTGGGGTATTTCTTTTTTTTTAGTTTCGAGTATCCTAGCAAGTTTATTGTCTAATTATGAGATGTTTTCGCGATGGTTTTTATTTATTGGAGTTGTTACAATGAGTGTTTCCATTTTGTATCTGATAATTTATTCCATAAAGGCAGTATCCATAAGGCAAAAACATTTAGGACAATGACGTTTCCCATCATAAAATATTCGCCCAGCCAAGCCCTTGATCTTACTGATTTTAGGGATATGGATTATTATACCTTAAATAATTACAACCTTCCCATCGAATTAATGATGGAAAATGCTGGATTGCAGTTGGCTAATCTGGTGGCAAGTTTTGCTGAGAAATCACAGTCAATAAAAGTTGGTATTGGAAATGGAAATAATGGCGGTGGTGGATTGGTTGCTGCACGCAGATTGGCCGCATGGGGATATCCGGTTTACTTGGATATATCTACGAAAATAGCCAGGGAATTACCAGCCTTGCAACTTAAACGAGCCCTAAAATTCGGAGCAAGAATTGGGGAAATAGCTAATCCAGATGTATGGGTTGATGCCTATTTAGGTTTTTCACAACGACTGCCATTAAACTCAAAACTTCTGAAAACTATTGAAGAGGCAAATAAGAGATTGGCCATAAAAGTTTCGTTGGATATTCCAACGGGATTTCTTGGCAATATCAATAGTCCATATTTTCAATCTGACAAAGTGTTAACTCTGGCCGCCCCAAAAAAAATTCTTTATAAACTAATGACAAAATCAGAAATTTATGTGGCAGATTTAGGAATTCCCGCTGAAGTTTATTCTAAATTCGGTGTAGAAATACCACCTTTTCATCTTGGTAACATCATTGAAATTAAACCATAAGATCATGACTAAAAAACTTGTTTGGCACAAAGTACTCGAAAATAAAAATGATTTGGCTGAAGGCAGAATAATGACTGTAACTGCGGGTCAGAAACAAATTGCACTCTCTCATTTTGAAGGTAAATTTTGCGCACTCGACAACAGTTGTCCTCATCAGGGAGGACCTCTTGGAGAAGGAAGTATTGAAAATGGAATTCTGCGGTGTCCATGGCATGGCTGGGATTACCATCCATGTACAGGGAAAGCTCCCGGTTTTGATGATGGAGTTGAACCATACAAAGTTAAGGAAGAAGATGACGCAATTTATGTCGGGCTAATGGAAGAACAACCTCACCAACCAACCATTTCGGATGTGATGATGGAAACCATGGTAAATTGGGGTATTGATACCGTTTTCGGAATGGTAGGCCACAGCAATTTAGGTGTTGCCGATGCCATGCGGCGATTGAAAGAAAAAGGGAAATTACAATATATTGGAATTCGTCATGAGGGTGCAGCAGCATTTGCTGCCAGTGGATATGCAAAACTCACTGGTAAACCTGCCGCATGCTTTGGAATTGCCGGCCCGGGTGCCACAAATATGTTCACCGGAATGTGGGATGCCAAAGTTGATCGAGTTCCATTATTGGCCTTATCAGGTCAAGTAAATACCCAGGTACTTGGAACAGGTGCTTTTCAGGAAGTTGATTTGGTAAAAGCATTTCAAGCGGTTGCCGACTTTAATCATTCAGTACAAATAAACAGCAAACATGCCGAATTGATGACCCAAGCCATAAGACATGCCATTATTAAGAGGGAAGTAAGTCATATTACCTTTCCTGACGAGGTGCAATTTACAGCAAAGCCACAAAACGAAGAGGCTCAAACACCCGAAGGCAGATTAACGCCTTTCACTATCTCGCCTCCAGAAGAAATGCTGGAAAAAGCGAGTAAGCTAATTGAAAACTCAAAAAGACCGGTAATAATTGTGGGTCATGGTGCCAGATATTCTATGCCCGCAATAATAAAGATGGCCGAAATGATGAACAGCCCTGTAATTACTACTTTCAAAGCCAAAGGTTTAATAGCCGATAGTCATCCATTGGGATGTGGGGTTTTGGGCAGAAGTGGTACACCAATAGCATCTTGGTTTATGAATGAGAGTGATTTGTTGATTGTTTTTGGTGCCTCATTCTCGAATCATACAGGTATTACCCCAAAAAAACCAATCATACAAGTTGATTACGACCCAATGGCATTGAGTAAATTCCATAAAATTGATGTGGCTCTTTGGGGAGAAATAGAAGTAACTTGTAAGCTATTTCAGCAAAATTTGTCAGGAAAAATAAACACCACTGATCAAAGATCAGAGGTTACATCGCGATGGAAAATATGGAGAGATGAAAAAGACAATCGGCTCAAAGATGAACGTGGGAAAGGAATAAGTTCCATAGCCGTTTTTGACGCCATGAACAGAATCACTCCAGAAAACGCTGTAATAACTGTGGATGTTGGAAATAACGCATACTCCTTTGGGAGGTACTTTGAAAGTAAGAATCAATCCGTATTAATGTCTGGTTATTTGGGCTCCATTGGATTTGCTCTGCCTGCTGCCATGGGAGCATGGGCAGCGGTAAAAAACACAAGGCCTGTCTGGTCTGTTTCTGGTGATGGAGGCTTAGGTCAAAATCTTGCAGAGATAACCACGCTGGTTAAATACAATATGCCAATAAAGCATATTCTTATTAACAATTCGGAACTTGGTAAGATTTCCAAAGAACAGCGTACATCAGAATTAGAAGTCTGGCAAACAGGCATGCACAATCCTAATTTTGCGGAATTTGCTACTAATTGTGGTGCATTGGGTATTCGTGTTGAAAAAAGAGAAAACCTTGAGGCTGCCATGCAAAAAATAAAAGATCATGATGGCCCTGCTTTGCTGGATGTGGTTTGTGATGTATCGCTCATTTAGCTAAACCACAATGAACTATAAATACCATAAATCAAGAATGAAATAATATGAAAATAGAAGAAATACGTTTGGTTCCCTTAATACTATTATTGGTTTTGCTGGTAAGTTCAACGATTCATGCAAAGGAAACCACTGTTTTAGATAGTTTGACTTTGATTAAAACCGCTAATAATCAACATGTAAGCGGTTTTTGTTACTGATTATCAGCACTTTTATGATCCATACGACAACAACACTTGAGGCCGTGAAAATTCCCAGAATTACGGTCCATCAAAATAGAGCACTTGACCTGGAGCATTTCAAACAAATGGATTACTTCGCTGTGAATCAATGTGAGCTTCCAATTGAATTGATGATGGAAAATGCTGGTTTACATTTAGCAACTTTGGTTGCCGATATTGATATCCCCAAAGACGTTTATCAAACATTAGGATGTGACGAATTACCTTTTCATTTAAATAGGATACTCAGAATAAAACGCTGACGATATTTTTTAGGAGCCCCCCTGAAAAACACCGAATTATATTGGCTCACATGTTTAAGCATTAACCTGATCTTGACAGTCTTTAGTCTTTCGTTCTTTAAAAAGTCATCCATTGGGGGGAGTTTAATTGATGCAGGATATTTGTGTATGTTCGGGAGTTTGGATGACGTATGCGAGTTATCCTGATCACTTTCTATGATATTTATGTTGATTTTTATACGTCGCTCTGTCAGGAATCGAAACCTTAAACGACTAATGATGTATTCACCTCTGAAGATGAAAAATCACACTAACAATAAACAGTTGGCGACATGAAATCAGAAAAAGTAGGTTTAGCATTGATAATGCTAATTATAACGTGGTTTAACATGAATACGATCATGGCTCAGGAGAGTGCCATTTTGGATGATTTTAATGTTTTCGAAAATGACGGAAAAATTTATTTAAAATGGACTATTTCCTCAGGCAGCACCTGCGACGGGACAAAAATATTTAGGTCCGTCGATCAGGTTCATTTTGATCAAATTGGAGAGATACTTGGCGTCTGCGGAAGTGTATCATTCCCTGTTGGTTACGAATTTGTTGATGAAAAACCCGTAAAGAATCAGCGAAACTATTATCGGCTGGAGTTGGGAAGGAGTGGATTTTCAGACATAGCTTCGATTGAAACTTTTGATTTGGACGAAAGGGGTTATCAAGTCCGCCCAAATCCGGCAAACACCGAAACCACCATTTATTTCGGCAATGATAGACAAGAAAAATACTTGTTAGGATTGTACCGTCTGGATGGTGTTTTGGTTCACACATCGTACACAACCGATTCATTTATTAAAATTTACACCGCAAACCTTTCTGCAGGTCTTTATATTTTTGCTATATCAAAAGATGGGAATACGCCCTTAGTCAAAGGCAAAGTTATTATTAGGCATTAAAATACCTGACATGGAAGCAAATAAGAGGGAATCGATGGCGGTCTTGTTGTCTTGCCGGAAGCATGGTATTTATATGTCTTCCAGGAATGAGGGGGATGATTATATTGTGGTTTTTTTGAATCGGCTTGAGGTACATAAAAGCAAAAATACCGATAAAAGGTATTGCTGCTATAACTATGCGTTATGTTACTTAGCGG
>CAYWNI010000107.1:0-3601 GCA_964459525.1 uncultured Lentimicrobiaceae bacterium
GGAAGTCTCATTATGTTTCTGTTGGTTCAATCACTCTGGCCGTTTCATTACCAATTACTTATGCCCTTTTTAATACTATTTCAACCACTTTTTATTACCTGTTGGTAGCTGCCCTTTTGATTCTGCTGCGACATCAAGCCAATATTAAACGCTTGATGCAGGGCATCGAAAACAAATAAGTTGGTGGTTTCTTGTTGATTGAATACACCTGTTCAATCACCTCCAGCACATATTCATTGACTTGCTACGATTACTCAAGAGGTAAAGGGATAAACGCATGCGCTATTTATTTTTGCTAGCTCACTAAAAATAAATACGATATGAGATTACGACAACTATTATTCCTTTTTACACTTGGGCTTGGCATGTTTGTGCTGATGAGTGGCAGTTGCAATAAATCAGAAACTACAGATCCGGATGCTACCTGCACTGGATATGTAAGTGCCAATGCAACAGGTGCTTTTGCCGCCAAACTTTGTTTTGATGTTTTGGTAAGCTACAGCTATGTGCCTGGCGAATCACTCAATTTTGTCACCCGACAGGATGGCGATCCTATCTACAGTTGTAACATCCAGCTTAATGGTGGAGAGGGCGCGTTTAATGGTCCGGGAACTTACTCTTGTGGTTTTGATGAAGTTGGATACGTTGAACTGGATATACATGGGGCTGATAACGAATATTATAAGGCCAAATCAGGCACCATTACGATTACCCAGGTTGATGCAACTAACTTTAGTGCAACTTTTAATGTTGTTACCGAAGGCTACTACAACGCTAAGTCGTTAACTTTTAGTGGGACAGTTAAAAAATAGCTCCGGCAGGCTATTGTATTTCACGGGGTGGGCCGCTATAAACCAGTGTTCCACCCCGATCCCCTCCCTCAGGACCTAGTTCAATAACCCAGTCAGAAGATTGAATGATGTCGGTGTTGTGCTCTATCACAAACACTGTATTACCACCGTCGACAAGTTGATGGAACATGCGAATGAGCTGTTGCACATCTTTCATGTGCAATCCGGTAGAAGGTTCATCGAAGAGAATAAGTGTGTTTTTAATTGCCTTGTCGGTAAGTCCTTTAGCTAGCTTAAGTCGCTGCGTTTCGCCACCTGACAGGGTATTGGTTGCTTGTCCCAGTTTTACATAGCCTAACCCAAGAGTGTTGAGTAAGTTTGCTGCATGAACAATGGTGTCGACTTCGCTGAACAAAACTCCTGCCGCAGCGATTTCCATTTGGAGTATGTCGCTAATGTTTTTGTCCTTATACGTTACGTCAAGTATGCTATCCTTAAACCGCTGACCATGGCAGCTTTCGCAAGGTATCCAGATGTCAGACAGAAAATCCATACTTACCTTCAACTGCCCCAAGCCTTTGCAATGCTCACATCGGCCTTCGTTGTTGTTAAACGAAAAATGACTTTTTTTAAACCCATGCGCTCGGGCGGTGGGTAAGTCAGCAAAAACACCTCGGATCAAGTCAAAAAGGCCAGTGTAGGTAGCAATCGTGCTAAGTGCGTTTGTTCCAATAGCATCTTGGCTGACAAAAATCAGGTTGTTGTGAGCTGGAAATGAAATGTTTGCGCAGTTTACAGGTTTGCCTGCGGTATACGACTGCATAATTACGTTTGAAACGAGCGATGTTTTGCCGCTCCCAGAAACGCCTGTTATGGCAATGATTCCACCGCCCGGAATTTTGAGGTCGATATGCTTTAAATTGTTTGCTCGTGCCTGATAAATCGAAATTCCTTCAGTCAGTTTTCTTGTTTTTTGGCTTTTTATTATCCTGTTTTGCTGTAAAAGACGACCTGTCAACGATTTTGGATTTGCTTTGAGTTGGTTCAGCGTTCCACTTGCAATTAATTCTCCGCCATACTCGCCAGCACCCGGTCCCAAATCAAGAATATTGTCGGCCATTGTAATTATTTCAGGATCGTGCTCTACCATTACAACCGTATTTCCACGACTTTTTAGCTGGTTGATAACACCCATTAATCTGGCAGTGTCTTTTGCATGCAAACCCACTGTTGGCTCATCAAAAATGTAAGTTAGTCCGCACAGGTTAGCGGCCAACTGGCTGGCAATCCGCAAGCGTTGGCTCTCACCTCCCGAAAGGGTAGAGGTGGGGCGGTTTACCGAAAGATAGTCCAATCCAAGATCGGCAAATGTTTTAAACTTTTGTTGAAGCGGTATTAGAATTACCTCCAGTCCTTGCCTTGTTTTTTCATCAGCTTGCCGACTTACATCATCCAGAAAAGCTCCAGCTTCCCGGATCGATTTCTTAGCCATTTGGCTGATACTTATTCCTCCAAAAAGTACATTTAGCACTTTTTCAGCAAGCCTTTCACCTTGACAGTCAGTACAGGCCAACTCACTCATCAGTGCTTCATAAGGCTCAATACGTTTGCTGTTTTTTTTGAGCGCATACTCTTCAGCAATATACTCCGCCATTCCTTTCCAGCTGGTATCCATTTCGTGGACACCACTCCTGTTGCCTCGCTTAAAACTCCACTTAACATGATAAAGGTTATCGCCGGTGCCGTAGAGTGCAATGTTTTTCTGGTGCTCTGTGAGCAACGCATAGGGTGCGTTAAAGTCAATTCCGGTTACTTTTCCCACTTCAAGGAGCGTGTTTACATATTGGCCAAAGCTGTCGCCAAAAAATCGACCTGGCGCGCTGCCGTCCATAGCTCCCCCTGTAATTGCTTTTTCAGGATGGGTAATGAATTTCTCGGGGTCGGCAACGATTTGAACGCCAAGACCATTGCAAGTTGGACAAGCTCCTTCGGTGTTGTTAAATGAAAACGAAGAAGCCGATAAATTTGTTTTATTGCCATTTGCCATTTTTCCAAATCTAGAAAACAGCAAACGGTAGTAATCGTATATTTCTGAAGCCGTCCCAACAGTTGAGCGGGGGTTGTGCGAAAACCTGTTTTGCCTGATCGCGATGGCAGGTGTAAGTCCTTCACATGCTTCCATGTCGGGTTTGCGCACCTTGCTCATCATCCGTCTGGCGTAGGTTGACATACTTTCTGTAAATCGGTTTCTGCTTTCAGAAAACAGTGTGTCGAAAGCGAGAGAAGATTTGCCGCTACCGGAAACGCCTGTGATTACAGTGGTTTTGCCAAGAGGAAATCGGACACTGATGTTTTTAAGGTTGTTTGTTGTGACACCATCGAATACAATGTCTTGTGTTCGTTGTTTTTTGATGTCGTGTGGTGTTTTGGCGGTTTTAATTTTTTCACTTTGAGCCAGCGATTTACCTGTAAAAGAGTTTTTGCAAGTCAGAAGTTCCTGAGGTGTTCCCTCGAAAAGGACTTGTCCGCCTAAATCCCCACCTTCAGGTCCTAAGTCAATCACATGATCGGCCTGCGTGACAACATTCATGTCGTGTTCAATTACAACAACCGTATTTCCTTGTTCTACAATATTTTGGAGTGCCAAAAGCAATAGTTCGGTGTCGGCGTCGTGCAAGCCAACGGTAGGCTCATCAAGTATGTACAACGCATGACCCTTCGATGTTTTATAGAGTTCTGAAGCCAGTTTTATGCGTTGTGCTTCGCCGCCAGATAAAGTGCCCGCAGATCTGGCAAGAGTAAGATAAGTC
>CAYWNI010000107.1:3611-8125 GCA_964459525.1 uncultured Lentimicrobiaceae bacterium
TAAAGTGGTAGAGGATTGTCCAAGTTTGAGGTAACCTACATCAAGTTTGATGAGGTGATCGAGAATACGGGTAATTTTTTGGTGGCCATCAAAAAATACCCTCGCTTCATCAACCGACATTTCCAGCACTTCGTATATGTTTTTTCCGTTTAAGCGGATCTTTAACGTTTCGCTGTTAAAGCGTTTACCGTTGCAAACCTCGCATTTGGTTTCAATGTCTCCCAAAAAGTGCATGCCCAAGTTTATCTTTCCAGACCCCTGGCAGGTTTCGCAGCGTCCGCCCACGTTATTAAAGGAGAACCTGCCTTTTAAAAAACCTTGTGCTTTCGATTCTGGCAATTTAGCAAACAGGTCGCGGATGTGGTCATAAAGATCAGTATAGGTTGCCGGGTTGCTGCGCGATGTTCGTCCGATAGGTGTTTGGTTTATTTCGATAATCCTGTCGACGGGCTGTGCTACAGTAACTGTAAATCCATTTTTTACTACTGCATCAGGCTTTAAAATCTGTGCCAAAACATGATGCACGAGGGTTGATTTCCCCGCACCAGAAACACCAGTTACAACATTGAACGCATTCATTTTGAAATGTACCTCCACGTTTTGCAGGTTATACACTGCTGCATTTCTGATGGTAATTGAGCCAGATTCAGAAAAAGGTTTGCTTTTTGGCGTTGTTGTTTTAGCTTGCGAAAGCTGTTTTGCTGTCAGGCTTAGAGGATAGTTGTCTGGCTGTTCGAATAAAGCGGATGGGTGTCCTTGAAAGATTACTTCACCACCGTGTATTCCAGCTTTTGGTCCCATGTCGATAAGGTAGTCAGCGGCCCGTATTGTTTGTTCATCGTGCTCAACCACCAAAACAGTATTGCCATTGTTGCGCAGTTTTTTTAAAACCGAAATGAGTTTTTCAGAATCGCGGGCATGGAGTCCAACCGAAGGCTCATCAAGCACGTAAAGCACACCTTGCATCTGGCTTCCGAGCTGCGCAGCCAGTTTTATGCGCTGTATTTCGCCTCCCGACAAGGTAGTGGATTCGCGGTTTAAGGTGAGGTAGCTTAATCCGAGAAGCTGCATCAGGTCGAGCCGATTCATTATTTGGGTCATGATGTCGGAGGTTACTTCCACATCTCTGGCATCCGGTTTTATCTTTTTTATTTCCTCAACCAGATGAAGCAACGATAAAGTGCTGAAATCATGAATGTTCTTTTGGCTAACAAAAACCGAAAGCGCCTCTGGCCTCAAGCGACTTCCTCCGCAAGCTTCGCAGGGGGAGACACTGGCAAAGCGCAAAATGTTGTCATTTCGGTCACGTTTTAAAATTTCTTCCATAATAGGAATCATGCCTTTGTAGTAGGCTTCTTCGCGCGGTTTGGCGGTAATTCCCTTCCATTTGAGTCGCGACTCAAGACCATGTTTCCCAAAAAGGATTTTTATCCTGTCGCTGCCAAACATTATAACCTGCTGTTGCTCTGGCGTAAGCTCATTCCATGGCACATCCACAGTAAACCCATTTGCCTGGCAAACTTTGTTAAGTTCATCTACACGAACCTGTGAGTAAACGATATATCCCGTTGGTGTGGTTGGCACCAATGCGCCCTGTCGCAGCGAAAATGCAAGATTTGCAATTAATTTTTTAGGATTTATATGTTCCGTAACACCTAGCCCATTGCATTCGGGGCATGCTCCAAGTTTGGTGTTGAAAGAAAACAATCCCGACGATATTTTTGGCGTGGTGCTGCCGCACTGCTGGCAGTTAGCATCTGCATTTTTACGGATTGGAGCGTTACATTGGGCACAGAATACCTTTCCTGTGCGAGCAAAAAGCAGCCGCAGGTAGTCGTAAATGCCCGACATGGTGCCAACGGTAGAACGTGTGCTGGCGCCTCCACCATGTTGCTGGATAGCCAAGGCAGCCGGAAGTCCTGAAATGCTTTCAACAGCAGGTTTTTCCATCTTACCAAGGTAAAGTCGGCTATAGCTTGAAAAAGATTCCATAAATCGCCGCTGACTTTCCTTGTATATTACATCATAGGCCAGCGTCGACTTTCCCGATCCTGAAACGCCTGTGATAACGGTAATGGCCTGGTGCGGAATGGACACGTTAACCTGTTTCAGGTTATTTTCGGTGGCTTTTTCCACCTCAATACAGTGGTTGTTTTGGGTGGGCTTATTGTTTTTTGATCCGGTTTCCATTTCTTTAAATTGGCTTTTATTGCAATGCATTTCTGGCTTTGAGGATGTATTTTGCCCGATCGAGCGGGTTGATTCCCCTGTATGGAATACTTTCGCCAAGTTCAACTGGGCATTCGCTGTATCCGAAAAACACCATTTTTAGGTTTCCTCTTCCTCCCGTTATCGAGCTCAGTTTTGCAGCGTAATCCAACGAGGTGGCCAAAGGTATTTTACCTGTCAGTACAAAGGTTTCATTAGCAAATACGGGAGTTCCTATTTCTGCACGAAGCGGCATAAGTCCTGAAACGATTTTCCCCAGCAGGTTTTCCGGAGCCTTGATGGTAAACGTGTAAATGGGCTCGAGCAGTGTTGTCCCTGCCTTTTGCAAGCCGCGCATGATGGCCATTGGTGTTGCTACTGCGAAGTCGCCAGCCCGGCTGTGGATGTTGTGGTGTTCACCGTCGATCAGGGTAATGCGCACATCGGTTACCTCCCAGCCATAATTACCCTGCCTCAAGGCGATAGGAATGGTTCTTTCGATTTCTTTTTGGTAGCTCGCTGCAATTTTATTCACCCCGACAGTTGAGCTGAAAACCACTCCGCTGTTGGGCAAGCCCGGTTCAATTTTAAAAAGAACCACCGCCCAACAGGGCTTTGGCATGGTGTATTCTTCAAAAGCTTCGAAAGCAACCGATGGCGTTTCTTTGTAAATAACGGTAGGTTTCTCAAAGCTAACGGCAAGTTGGAAATGCTCTGTCAGAATGCTTTCAAGAATTTCGAGTTGTATTAATCCAATAATTTTAATGTGCAATTCGCGCTCATCGGGCAGCCATGCCACATCGAGTGTTGGGTCTTCGTCGCCAAGTATTTGTAACGCGCTCACCAAATCGCCATACTGAGTTTGGTTCTCTGCAATCACCTTTACGGTTAGCATTGGTTCTGGAAGTCCGGAAATGCTACGATGGGGTGGAGGAATACCCAAAATGTCACCGGCTTTAACGGAATGTAATCCAGCAATGGCGGCAACTCCGTTGGCGGTAACTTGGTTAACATCGCTATGCTTTGCGCCAAGCAATTCCCGCATTTGATTTGTTTTCTCGGTCGTGCCCCGCGTGTGGTTGTACACCATGTCTTTGGTGCGTATTACTCCATTGAAGAGGCGCACACTAGCTACTTTCCCAAGGAGTTTATCGTGGTCTACCTTAAAAACATAGGCTGAAAGAGGTACATCCGGGTTCCCGTTTGCCGTTGGCATAACAGCACAAATGATGTCGAGCAATTCCTTGACGCCAATGTTGTTGCGTGCCGAACCAAAAGTAATGGGGAATATTTTGCTTGTGTTGATTTGCTGTTTTAGGGATGTTTTAAGCACATCGCCAGTAATTGCCTCACCATCAAGATAACGTTTTAGTAAGGCATCATCGTGATAAGCAATTACCTCAGTTATTTTCTCGTCGAGATTTCCTGCTTGGTTCAAATCCCATTTCGTTTTGATGTTAAACGCATCGGAGGCTTCGTTTAGGGTTTTTTGCAGAGGGATAATTTCGGCGTTTAATTCCTTTTTTATTTCAGCAATCACGTTTTGGCTGTCGGCACCCATGCGATCGAGCTTGTTGATAAAAATAAGGGTAGGGATTTTTAGCTTGCGAAGCGCATGCCATAGGTTTTCGGTATGCGCTTGCACGCCTTCCACTGCCGAGAGCATCAGTATAGCTGCATCAAGAACGGGCAAAGTTCGTTCTACCTCCGATGAAAAATCAATGTGTCCGGGTGTGTCGATGAGGTTAATTTTAACTCCTTTCCACTCAAAAGAAACAGAGGCGTTTCTCACCGAAATACCTCTTGCTTTTTCGATGGGCAACCAATCGGTTGTGGCTGTTCCTTTATCAACGTTTCCTGGATTTCGGACGATTCCCGACTGAAACAGCATTTGCTCGGTAAGTGTAGTTTTTCCAGCATCTACATGCGCAACTATTCCGAGGTTTATCGTTTTTTTGGTATTTGTCATAAAGAAGCCATCCCAAGTTTTTAGCAAAAATAGAAACTAATACCGAAGGGAAGGCTTCTTTGCTTTTTTTGAGAAAGTTGGAAAAATGTAAATTGGGCCAAATTGAAGCAAAAAGCCGTGCTCATAACATTCCTGATGGCGCACGAAAAGGACTCACGTTTACTTTCAGTTTGCCAAAATGGGAATGAGAAAATTTAGACAGAGAAATAGTAAAGGGGTAAGATGAGGACACAGTTTTCATTGTTACGTCCCTACAGGACTGGTCGGCTATTCGGTTAATTTTTACCCCTGTTGAGTGCCCTACGGTACTCAAATGTCTTGTCTCTGACATGTAGAT
>CAYWNI010000107.1:8135-9162 GCA_964459525.1 uncultured Lentimicrobiaceae bacterium
AGATTATCAAAATCAGAACACGAGATCGTCTGCACATTGCCCTTCATCTTGTTTTTGTGCATCAATTCATAATCCCGTTAGGGATTGAATATGGGTAATACCTCAAATGAACCTAAAACCGTCCTATAGGGACGGGATTAAGACTTTGTATAAGAACGTGTTATAACCCCAATGTCTAGAAAAAACCTAAACAATCTCGAAAAACTCAAATGCTGGCGGAGGTGCGCTTCGTACTACTTTCCGATACAAAATGTAATTAGCACTGAATACTAGTTATTTAAATTATGTGGGCAACAAATAAGCAACAAATAGTCACAAATAAAGGTAATTATTAATAGGTTTATAACAAAAATAGAAATTATGCTATTTGGGTTACAAATTTACAATTTGTAAAAATAGCTTTATTATTTTTATTCGTGTCTTTGGTGATTAAATAAAGGCTGCAGTTAACCATATTTTATTCGAATAATTATTTTAGTTTGGTTGTAACGCATCATGATTTACAACTTGACTGGATAAATCGTAGGGATTTTTGAAAAACTGTAAATAGCTTAAATTAGCGATACTAACCATAAACTATTCGCTATGAACCCTAGTACTACGACTAAAAACATGATTTTGGTGATTTGTGCACTTAGAAATCATGCTCAACATCTTGTTGACAATGGCAAAGATTATCAAGAATTGCTAAGGTGCCTTTTTTCAGAAGTTGACTATTGGGATGAAGATGCGCCCTATCCAAAACTCAAGGAAATATGTGACAAAACCGGACTCACATCTGGTGGGGTTGCAAGAATGGCAAAGCATATCTTTAAAGACCTTATAATTGAAAGAGAAGGAGATTTGAAATTAAACATTATAAAGGTTAAATATGTTTTTTCTTTAAAGTACTTTGATCGATATATAGTTTTTGTGGTTGATAATTTACCCGTGTTACCAAGAGTTGGAGAGAGTGTAGAAGTTGAACATTTCAGAAATTATATAGGTACTGGACGTTTTTATGTTGAATCGATCTCACATAATTTTA
>CAYWNI010000108.1:0-9153 GCA_964459525.1 uncultured Lentimicrobiaceae bacterium
AAAATACCGCACTTTGCTTACCGAAAAGTACAAAAACAGGAAGCCCTATGCCGAAACAAACCACAACCTGATAATAGCATTTATACCTGGAACTGTCGTTGATATTTACGTTAAAGAAGGAAAAAAAGTTAAAGAAGGCGACACTTTACTTATTTTAGAAGCTATGAAAATGCGCAATCATGTAATAGCCCCGTTTAACGGAACCATTAAAAAACTGATGGTAAAAGAAAACAACTTGGTATCAAAAAATCAGGTAATGATTGAGATGGAGTAGATTATGTCCAAGACAGAAAAAGCCGGGTTTTTATTGAAATCCGGCTTTTTTTTCGTCATTATACAACTTGTTTAATTCCTCAATATAATCAAGCAATTCATTGCGGCCATCTCCTTTCTCAGCAGATGTGGTAATTATTGGAGGCAATTCTTCCCAATCGATAAGCAATTGCTGCCGATACCTTTCTATACTTGTATTAAGATGAACGAGCTTTAACTTATCAGCCTTGGTAAACACAATTGAAAATGGAATTTGTGACAATGCCAGCCATTCCATAAACTCGATATCATTTTTTTGTGGTTCATGTCGTATATCAATCAATACAAACACAGAAACCAGATTTGCCCTATGTAAGATGTAATTCCTGATCATTTTCTCCCACTTCTCACGCTCCGACTTCGATCTTTTAGCAAAACCATAACCGGGCAAATCGACTAAATACCAAGAGGCATTTATTACAAAATGATTGATCGTAATGGTTTTCCCAGGAGTACCAGAGATTTTGGCCAATTTTTTGCGCCCTGTGAGCATATTAATTAACGATGATTTACCAACATTTGAGCGGCCTATAAAAGCATACTCAGGCTTATCTGGATTAGGACATTTACGCGGGTCGGTATTCGACATCATAAAATCGGCATACTGGATAATCATTGGCCTTTGCTTTTTTGATAAGTTGTAATGTGTCGATCTTTCTTGGTCGGGAAAATGTCTTCCACAGTTAACAATATACCTGTTTCTTCCACATCGCCAAAATGATCGTTTATAGCGGTACCAAAGCTTTTCATGGTTGCACTGAGGTTCATGTAAGCATTAACCAATGGCGGAATGTTCTCACCCAGTTTTCTAACTTTCTGAACCAAAATCCTGTAATTTTCGTTATAATTACATCCAGTAAAGATACTATCCAGAATTTTATCGTCGGTTGTCAGTTTTATAGGTTTGTGCGGATAGATGAGTTTATCTTGATCGGGGAAGTACTTTTGCATAAAATACAATATCAAATCCCGTGCAAAACGATCATAATCAGGATACATAGTCACCTTTCCAAATAAATAATGGACATCGTTATTTTCAATAAGTAAAGCGCCAATACCATCCCACAGGTTATCAAGCGCATACATACCTCTCCGTAAGTTATAAGTAGGTTGATAAAATGGTTGAACAAAAGAACGTCCTAACTCAATGGTATGCGGAAAATACTCTTTTATAAAGGTGTCGGAATACTTAAATAAGGTAGCTGTTGGCGACTGCACCTCGCCTTTTTCATTGATATACAAATTCTTACAATGCACATAACGATAACCACCCACTATTTCAAGTTCGGCAGCATCCCATACAATCATTTGTTCAAACGCGTGAGGGCCAACATCGTACTCATCCAAATCAAATTCTTTCCCGGTTCCGCCACCTGCATCGCGAAAAGTAACCTCACGCAAACGACCTATTTCGCGCAAAACATGCGGTGAGTTTTTATCGTTTACCAAATAAATTTCATTGTTGCCATTATTAGCACTACGCAAAAATCGTTCTGAGTTAAGCTCGTTAAGCAGCAACTGCTTATCGACAGGTGGAATAATTGTTTTCATCGAAACCATAATTTTTGTTTTCTTTCGTGTTTAAAAAACTGTTTTTTTACCGGCAGCCATATCATAAATATATTGCCGCATCCGCTCAGCCCATTGCGCAGGAGTCTTGCTTTTATCAAAACTTTGCCATGGCACTGGTTTCCCAAAATGAATGGTGATGGTTTGTCCACGCTGCTTGTCGAACTCATCGACCAAATAAAGCATTTCCAGATTAACTTTTAACCCAATTTTTTTCCTAAAATTGGAAAGGTTGTAAAAGAAATTTGAATTCCTTCCTTCAATAAATGTTGGAACAATATCGCGTTCAAATCTTCTAGCTTTAGTAATAAAGGTACTTTTCCACTCCAAATCCATAATATGACCTCCCCGTTTGCGCGACACCAGACCAAACGGAAAATAACAGACAATATTACTGGAAGCAAATGTATCGTTAATTATTTTCACATTCTGAGCGTTACTACCATGTTTATTGATAGGGATAAAGAGCACTTCCAGATTTTTAATATTCATAAGAATGTCATTAACCGGGAACAGGATGTCACGCCGCACCCTACTAACAGCGAGCATTAATGCCAGTCCGTCGAGGCCTCCAAGAGGATGATTTGAAGCGATAATACACTTGTTCTCTTTGGGAATATTTTCAATCCCAGTAACTTCAACTTTGACTTTCATGTCCTTTAATACCGAATCGATAAACTCAATTCCATGTAAATGACCATGTCGCGATAAATAGCCATTTAGATCATCAACATGAATAATTCGGCGAAGATAATTAAACACAAAACTGGGCATAAGTTTCCGGATCAGTGGATTTTTATCGTCAAGTACCTTCTCGAGATTAATAAATGTAGTGGTGTTATCTTCCGTTAATGGCATGGTATAATTAGCTGAAATCATTACAAAGATAGTGTAAAAGCAGGGAATTGATATACTTGGCTTTTGCAAGAAGAAAAAAGGCTATAACACTATGTGCTACAGCCCTTAGAAGATTCATTCTCAACATCCCACCTTAAGAAATAGGTGAATATGTTATACATTTTAACTATTTTACGCCCAACTTTACTTTTACTAGCGGGAGTACATCATCACCATTTTCATAAAAAACGAGAGCACCTGTTCCCACATCAAAGATATAGTTGTAATTATTTTCGCGAGCAACGTCTGAGATAGCATTTTTTACCTTTTCAATAAGTGGGTTAAAAAGCTCAGCTTGCTTAGCTCCTAAATCTTGGTCAGCTGATTGCTGAAAAGCCTGAATGCGTGCCTGAAGATCAGTAATTTCTTTTTCTTTAGTTTGACGAATCAAGTCAGACATGGTGGCCACATTATCCTGGTAGGTAGTCACTTTGGTTTGATATTCCATGGCCATAGCGTTCATTTGCTGATCAAGATAATCAGCATAAGCTTTCAACTCTTTTTGCAAAGAATCAGTTTCGGGCATCAACGAAAGAATTTCATTGGAGTCGATATGACCTAATTTCAATCCAGTTTGAGCCATTCCCGCAAAGGAGATCAGAACGACAAGCGACAACAGAGTCAGAATTTTTTTAAACGATTTCATCTTTAAACAATAAGTGGTTAATTTATACTCAAATTCAAGCGGCAAACTTAGGAA
The DNA here is from genome assembly GCA_964459525.1 of uncultured Lentimicrobiaceae bacterium. GTDB lineage: Bacteria > Bacteroidota > Bacteroidia > Bacteroidales > F082 > UBA6244. The sequence goes on from CAYWNI010000108.1 coordinate 3,479, forward strand.
AAATTAAAACAAATTCTACCCTTGCCCGATTTCGTTTCAGAATATTATGAAACATTAACAATTACAGAAAAACCTAGTTTTCGCTGCGTGTTCGTTGGTCACGCTTTACCGTTTGCATCACATTACCAACCTCATCTAACACGTCATCACTAATATCAAAGCTAGGGTTGGTATAGAGCATGGTTGTGCCGCCAGCTTTGTCAAAAACAAACGAATAATTTCTGGTAGAAGCTATGGTTTCGATAGCATTGTATACCTTTTCCTGAATAGGTTTTACAAGTTCTTGACGTTTTTGAAACAAATCGCCTTCGGGACCAAAATATTTACGCTGCAACTCTTTTACTTCCTGTTCTTTTTTCACTATTTCATCTTCGCGCTTACGTTTTATATCTTCGGGAAGCAGTACCGATTCAGCCTGATATTTCTGGTACATATCGCTGACCTGTGTGTAAGCGGCTTCAATCTCTTTCTGCCATTTTTTGGAAAGCTCATCCAGTTCATCCTGAGCATCCTGAAACTCAGGAATGTTATCGAGGATGTATTCTGTATCAACATAAGCATACTTTTGATTTTGAGCTTGGGCATTATACGAACCTAAAAACAGCATAGCTATCATTAGCGACGTAAGAAAAGTTATTCGAGTGGTTTTCATATGAATAAGATTTGATTTCCTGTTTTAATACAAATATGTTGCCAAAAATTACATTAATCGAGTGATTGATTTAAGGAAAAATGGAAATGACTTCCGTTAGCAGTTGGTAATCCAAGAATTGGATCGAAACCGTAAGCCCAATCAAGTCCAAGCATTCCAAACATAGGCAAGAACACCCTGATACCAACACCTGCTGAACGTTTAATATCAAAGGGATCGAAGCCCTGAGAACCAAGCCAGGAATTACCTGCTTCAACGAAAGTAAGTGCGTAAATAGTTGATGTTGGTGCTAACGAGAGGGGATACCTTAGCTCGAGTGAATATCTGGTGAACACTGTTCCTCCAATATTTTTATCTTTATAATAAAAAGGCGTAATTGATTCGTTGGTATAACCCCTCATACCAATAATTTCGCGGCCATCAAAGTTGTTGTAACCAGAAAGGCCATCGCCGCCAAGATAAAACCGCTCGAATGGCGTAGCACCAAGGTCGCTGTTGTAGTAGCCCAAATATCCAAAGCGGAAACGTGACGCCAACACTAGTTTATCCATTAACTCAAAATACCAATATGCTTTTAGCTTCCATTTGTGGTATTCAATCCATTTATATTTTTCGTTATCGCCAAGCTGAGAGTAATCTTTGTCAGAGAAAATTGAATAGGGTGGCGTAACTTCCAAGCCTAGCGACAGGTCACTTCCACGACGGGGATAAATTGGCTGATCTATAGAATTACGTCCCAGAATAATTTCGTAGCTCAGGTTATTAAAGTTTCCATTTCCATCGCCTATATAAAAGATTGTACTGTAATTCGTAAGGTTATACAGCTGCATATTTACACCCTGATAAAGCGTGAAAAAGTCATCAGGCCATTCCAATCTTTTACCAATACCCACGGTAACTCCATCTATAACAAAAGATGAGCGAAGGGTATCAGATTTTGGATAGCCATTGGAATAAATGGAATGATAATAAGAAACGGTAAGTGCATTTGGCTTACGACCTCCCAGCCAAGGTTCCGTAAACGAAACACTCCAGCTCAGGTAGTCTTTACCATAAGTTTGAAAACGCAACGAGAGTTTTTGTCCATCGCCACTAGGAATAGGTTTCCATGAATCTTTTTTGAAAAAATTCTTTAGCGAGAAATTATTAAAGCTCAGCCCGATGGTTCCGATAATACGGCCATAGCCCCATCCTCCCGACAGTTCAATTTGATCTGCTGAGGTTTCTTCCACTTCGTATTCAATATCTACTGTTGCATCAGCGGCATTCGGATTAATATTCGGATTAATTGACTCGGCATTGAAATAGCCTAAATTTGCCAACTCACGTGTTGTACGGATGATATCGGATCTACTGAAAAGCTGCCCAGGGCGTGTACGCAACTCCCTGATAATGACATGGTCATTTGTTTTTTGATTGCCCTTTACAGTAACATTATTAATACGTGCCTGCTTGCCCTCAAAAATACGTATCTCCATGTCGATTGAATCGTTTTCAACATAAGTTTCCACAGGAGTGGCATTAAAAAACAGGTATCCGTTATCCATGTACTGTGAGCTTACATCAAAGCCACTTGGGTTGTATTGCAGGTTGGTTTCGAGCAGTTCCTTGTTGTAAACATCGCCATACTGAATGCCCAGAATTGCGCTCAGAAATGCAGATGGGTAAACTGTATTGCCCACCCAGGTAATGTTACGGAAATAGTATTTGTTACCTTCGCTTATGGTGATGTCGATGGCTAGATTTTCACCGTCGATGCGATAAACTGAATCGACCACAATGTGTGCATCGCGATAACCTCTTTTGTTGTATTTGGCGATAATATTCTGTAGATCATCCTTATAATTTGATTCAATATATTTCGATCCTTTAAACAGGTTGACCTTGTAGTTTTCCTTTGCATATTTCACAAATTCATCACCAACTTTTGAAAATTTCAAGGTAAGCGCCGATTCGGCTACATTAATCACGAGAGGACCAAGGCTATCGAGCGGGCGAAAAACACCACGGGCTTTGGTTTCTTTAAGAGAAGATTTAACCGCATCATCGTTCAATTCCGTATTTCCGATGATGTTAATTATCCGTATTTTAACCTTTTTATTCTTTTTAATCTTGATTTTCAGATCAACAAAGTTTTTATTTTTCTTGTCAACCTCCTGCTCTATTGATACCTCACTATTCAAAAAACCTTTGTCGGCATAAAAGTTTTTAATAATCGAAGTTGTCCTTACTACAAGGTGATCAGTTACAACATCACCTCTAGTTAGGTTGATTTTTTCGCGGATGTCATCGGCTTCACTTTTACGAATTCCCTCAAAAGCAAACTTACTCAATCGCGGGCGCTCTTGCAGATCGATGTTCAGGAAAATGCTATTACCCTTTATGCTTTGAGCCGTTATACTAATGTTATCGAATAGTCCTTGTTCCCACAATTTACGTATAGCACCCGTAATTTCATCACCCGGCACCTTAACGCGTTTGCCGATTTCCAACTCCGACAACATGATTATTACATTTTTATCAAGATATTCTACGCCGGAAACCTCAACTCCACCAATAACATATTCAGTGGGGCGTTCATAGTTTATCTTCGACAAATCACTTCCAATACTTATCTGGGCTATCAACGAATTACTCATCAGCAACACGCCAATTAACAATAGGTAGACTGCAATCTTTCCAACTCCTTTAATCATCACTCTTTTTTGCTTTTAATTGCTCACTTGTCATTCCGAACCGCCTTTCGCGAAATTGGAATTCGATAATAGCCTTATAAAAATCCTCTGTCCGAAATTCGGGCCACAGGGTGGGTGTAAAATAAAACTCAGAATAAGCAGCCTGCCACAGCAGGAAATTGCTAATTCGTTGCTCGCCGCTTGTTCTTATAACCAATTCGGGATCAGGCATACCAGCAGTAGAAAGCTGCGAAGCCAAGGTCTTTTCATTTATTTCTAGCAATGTCATTTGCTTCTCTTCAACTAATTGTGCCAATTTACGGGCAGCCATCATTATTTCCCAACGTGCGCTGTAGCTCATAGCCAACGTAAGCGTCATGCGAGAATTGTTTTCTGTTTTTCGCATGGTATCTTGCAAACGAAGGTAATTTTCGCTTGGCAAGCTATGTAAATCACCTATAGCATTCAGTCGTACATTATTTTTATTGAGGGTTTCGAGCTCACTAACAATGGTTTCTACAAACAAATGCATCAACGCATCTACTTCATCCTTAGGTCGGCTCCAGTTTTCAGTTGAAAAAGTATAAAGCGTAAGGTATTTTATGCCTAATTCAGCGGCCACTTCAGTTATTTCGCGCACCGAATCAACCCCTTCGTGATGGCCAACTACTCGATCTTTGCCCTGTTTAAGTGCCCACCGTCCATTTCCATCCATAATGATGGCCACGTGCTTCGGCAATTTCTCCAGACATATCTTTTCTTTTAAACTTCCCATAGATTTACTTTTACCATTTGAGATTATCACATCTCTTCTTACTATACAGATCGAATTTATAGCTAATGGTAACTCCGGCATACGACACCCAATCGAAATTCTTTTCGTCGCCACGTTCCATATATGGCTGATGATTCATTGTTGGGTCGCTATATATTTCGGCACTAACGTCTGGATTTATAGTAGTTCCATCCCTGTAATAAGTCTTGCTCACATCATCAACATAGTCGGTAAAGGTTTTACGCAGACTCCATTCCAGGTTGAGGCCTACCCGTTTCGACAGGCTATATTTAAAACCGATCCCAAAAGGAATCGAAACACTCCATTTTTTGTATGGGCTCCTTCCATCGAAACCAATATTCTGTCCCTCAGTACCTAAGGGCTGCAAATCAACACCATCTGTAGATTTCGGATTAAAAGTAAAGAACCCCAATCCTGCAAAAATATAAGGAGAATAAAAATTATTTTTACTTCCTGTAAAGTATTCCCAAAAACTAAACTCCGCCACAAGCGCAAAGTCATTTATACTGGTTTCAAAATTTAGCCCTGAGCCTACATCGCCAGTTATTGCTTCACTGCCCTGCACCTTGCCTCGGGTATAGCTGAGGCGATATGACCACCTCGAATTTTTGCTGTATCGGGCCGAAACACCAAAGGCAGGCTGCGTTTCCACAAAAGGAGTCCCTAGGTTCATTTCGCCAACATAGTACGAACCCCCACCAAAAATTCCTAATTCAAGGTTCTGTGCTTTAGCTGATGAACTCAGCAATAAAATACTGATAACCATCGCAATAAAGTGTGGTAACAATTTGTTATTCAAAGCAATTTCTTTCATTGTAAATTTGAGCGCCAAAATTAATCCTTTTTACGTTAAAACCCCCATTACCTCTGATTTCATTTCGGGAAGGGCAATTACAGGGTTTCCATATCAAACTCATTATTCAGCTTTTTATTATTACAAATTTAAATTCGATTGCTGCTGACGGTAGTCCTTTCCCCAGAGCAGTTTATCACGTATTGTAGAAAAAAATGTTTTATGCGGCATCGTAATCAAATTAATTTCAAAATCGCACTTTCTGATCACCAGCTCAACTTGTTTGTTAATTTGCTGCTGTCGCGAATCAAGCGACATAAGATACTGTGCATCACGCCCTTCAATTTTAATTTTTATCGTACTTGAGTCTTGAATTACAATAGGCCGAACTGTGAGGTTATGTGAAGCGATGGGTGCGATGACAAAATTTTGTGATCCAGGAGTAAGTATTGGTCCGCCGACACTTAACGAGTAGGCTGTCGACCCGGTAGGTGTGGCTACAATAAGACCATCGCCATAATACGTATTCAAGAATAAATCGTCGATAAACACATGAACCAGTATAAGCGAAGGATAGGCGTTGCGGTATATGGTAAGGTCGTTTAGTGCGAAATTAAGGTTTCCAAACAATTCAGAAGGTGAATCCAGCTGGAGCAACGACCGCTTGTCGAGCATATAATTTCCAGCTTTCACATTTAGAACGGCTTCTTTTATTTCATTTTTTGAAACACTCGACAAAAAACCCAACCTGCCTAAATT
>CAYWNI010000109.1:0-9109 GCA_964459525.1 uncultured Lentimicrobiaceae bacterium
TTTTCCTACTGGTTTGATTCCGTTGTTCTTTAATATGAGTTCCTCGTGGGTCATGTCGTAAGGGGGCAAGGGTAAGGTGATATAATAGGTTTTTTTCTTTCTGTTTTTCAGTTTGTTGTCGCGCAACCACGGATTAAAATACTTGAGTAGTTTATAGCTTACATGGTACTCAGCAGCCCAGTCGGCCCAGTCGTCTATTCTTCCATCTATTTTTACATGCTTCACAGGAATGGGTGCGTAAACATCGCTTTCGCTAAGATAAAAACCAAATCCCGAAGGGTTTTCAATGATGGATTTCACGGCTAGTATTCTGAATACATAGCGGGCAGTTTCATCGTTAAGGAGCAAATCGTAATAGGAGCCGGATTTTTGTCTGTCGATTTGTCGATTAACGCCATTTATCCCAGCATTATATGAGGCCGCTGCAAGGGTCCAGTTACCATAAGTTTGATAGCTTTTCTGCAAATAGGCACAGGCTGCTTCGGTCGATTTTTCTAGGTTATACCTTTCGTCAACCTCACTGTCTACTTCAAGCCCATATTCTTTGGCGGTTCCTTTCATCAGTTGCCAAAACCCGGTGGCACCTGCCGGCGAAACAACATTCGACAGACCACTCTCAATTACAGCCAAGTACTTGAAGTCGGAAGGTATGTCATGAGCAGCCAGTATGGAGTCGATTAGGGGAAAATAGCGGTGTGTTTTTTTTATGAGTTGTAAGGTGGACGAATGCCAGTAGGTATTCACCATAAGCTCGCGGTCGAGGGCTTCACGTACGTAAAACAAGTCCAAAGGCACTTCCTCGCCGGCAAAATCCAAGGTAGCTGGTATGGGCATCGAAACAATCCTGTAATACTGCTCACTGTGGCCGGGAGTTTGGATGGCTTGCTCATGCTGTAGCCTGTCGAAACCAAAAACCAACAGGCCAATAATGACTAAAAGCAAGATGTAAGTGACTATTTTTTGCATGATAACCGGAAGAGGTTTTTTAACTTTAGTTTGTGTTTCACAACTTCACAGCACTGCTGCCCGCAGAGGTAAAATCGTGATGTGCAAAAATAGTGAGAATTTCCCTGCTGATCAGAACGGACTGTCAAAATCTTTGAACAGGGGACTTATTAAGTCCTTCTCCGACAAAATCGGATTTTTTACCCGCCACTCGATGTTCAAATCCGGATCATCCCAGCGTATGCTTCCTTCTGATGCTTTGTTGTACACGTTGGTGCACTTGTAAAAAAATGTCGTGTCATCTTCCAAAGTCACAAACCCATGAGCAAACCCGGGTGGCACCCAGTACATCCATTTGTTGTCTTGTGTGAGCTCAATACTTGCCCATTTCCCAAAGGTAGGCGATGATTTTCTGATGTCGACAGCCACATCCAGCACAGCGCCCCTGATAACGCGTACCAGCTTGCCCTGTGCAAAGGGAGGTTGCTGAAAATGCAGCCCACGCAACACATTTTTCTGCGATTTCGACTCGTTGTCTTGCACAAAATTTTGGTCGATGCCGTTTCTAAGAAAAACTTCTTTGTTGTATGATTCAAAAAAATAACCGCGGTGATCTTCAAACACAGTAGGTTTTACAATATGCAGGTCGGGGAGATTGGTCTTGATAATTTCCATGTGTCACTAATTTTGGTGGTGTAAAGATATTCAAAATTTGTGACAGACAGCGCAACTTCAACCTCACATCATGCCTTCGTCGGCAAAGCTGTAGAATTTATCGTTGCCGATAATCAAATGGTCGAGAATACTGATGTCCAGACTTTTCCCTCCGGCTACAATTTTCTTGGTTAGCTGAATGTCGTTATCACTGGGCTGCAGGTTGTTAGAAGGATGATTATGTGCCAGAATTATTGAAGAAGCGTGTTGTTCCAGCGCTAGCTGAAAAATTTTCTTGGGATCGGCCACTGTGCCGGCCAAACCGCCTTCGCTGATGTTCACCTTGCGTATAACCTTATTAGCACGATCGAGCAGAAGTATCCAAAATTCTTCATGGTATTTGTCGCTGAGCTCGGCATAAAGCAGGTTGTAAGCATCTTGGCTGGAAGTGATTTTGGTGGTGTTGATGAGCACATCATCAGCACGCCTTCGCCTACCCAGCTCCAGCGCTGCCACAATACTAATGGCCTTAGCCGGACCTATTCCTTTGAATTTGGAGAGATCGGAAATGCTCAACCGCGACAGCTCCGCAAGGTTGTTGTCGACAGAGCTCAAAATGCGCTTTGCCAGCTCTACCGCCGATTCATCGGTGTTGCCGCTCCCGATTAAAATAGCAATTAGCTCAGCCTTAGATAGCTGCCCTTTGCCCTTTAACATCATTTTTTCGCGTGGACGATCGTCTTCCGACCATTGACTAATAGGTATTTTATTCATAGCAGGTGTGTTTAAGTGATTAATACTGGGTAAAAGTACAAAAATTCGAGAATCTTTAATTGTTTTAAACTCTTTTCATCACCAGAATTATTTTTGTGTCAATTCCAAAAGATTGTTCATTTCATTATACTATTCATTCTCAATCAAGTTTTTAAAAAAAACTGAAATAAACTTTTAGTACCGTCAGTAATGTTCCGATAAATTTTGTTTACACAATCATCCTATACTGAATTTTGAAAGCAGATGTCAGTTTAAGCTGAAAAAGATATAACCTATAACCCGATTTATTACCTTTGGCCTACCATGAGCAGAAAAAACGCCTTTGCTGTAACCATACTTGGAAATGGATCAGCTGTTCCAACCGCAAACCGCAATTTAAGTGCACAGATGGTGCAATACGGCACCAACCGTTTTTTAGTAGATTGCGGAGAAGGGACTCAACTTCAGATGATTCGGTTTCACATCAAGCAAACCAACCTCAATAATATATTTATAAGCCACCTGCACGGCGAACACTTTTATGGACTTTTCGGTCTTATAAGCACCATGCACCTTTATGGAAGAGTAAAACCGCTGAATATTTTTGCCCCGATGGCTCTAAAATCGCTGATTGAACATGTGCTGCTGGTTTCAAACACAACCCTTAGGTTTGAGCTCATTTTTTTCAGTTTGGAGGATTTTAGTCAAAGTCCGCTTTATGAAACAGATCAGTTTCGGATAAACGCTTTTCCCGTTGTTCACCGCATTCCCACTTGGGGGTTTCGTTTTGAAGAGAAGTCCGAAAAGCGAAAAATCGATAAAATGTTTATTGCACAATACCAACCAGACATCGAAACGATAAAAGCCATCAAAGCGGGAAATGGTTTTACTACACCCGATGGGGAAATACTTTCCAACGACCAAATTACAACAGCCCCCGCTGCGGCAAGGTCATACGCATTTTGCGCCGACACAGCTTATGATGAAACTTTTATCGAACATCTAGCTAGAACAGACCTGATGTATCATGAGGCTACCTTTGATAATTCGATGGAAAAGATGGCAGCAGAAAAATACCATGCCACCGCACAGCAAGCCGCCACTCTGGCAAAAAAAGCACAAGTAAAAAAACTACTTCTGGGCCATTTCTCTGCCCGACACACCAACCTGAACATCCTACTTGATGAAGCTAAAGCGGTATTTGATCAGACTGAAATTAGCGAAGAAGGGATTCGGTATTTGATAGAATAAGGGAAAAATGCAGTGTTAAAAAAAACCCACCCAAGACCGGGCGGTCGATAGGGTGGGCCCAATTATGAAAAACAAACAAAACAAGCACTGCAAATATACAATGGTTTTTTTAACCTGTCAACATCAGGAGTCTTTTTTTTGTTTTTTTTTGTTGATAGAAAAAGTTTTGGAAAACTTCGCAATAAAAAAACTACCGAACTTACTAAGTCTCAAAAAGCAAAATCTACATATCACATCATTCGAAGTACGTCTAACAAGCCTTCCGAAAAGATTACAAATAATTAATAAACATTTTTTTACCGAGAAACGAACCTGATCTCTAGGTTCTTTAATTGTCTAAAAAACGTGGCGAATTCAGCCCTGAACTCCGCTTACTGAAACGCCCAATAATTACAACCTCATGAATGCCTGAATGATAGGTTGCAAACGAGCCGGAACCCATATCATAAGCATAACGAAGTTCAATTTTGTCGGAGAGGTGCAGACCAGCCCGCAAAATAAATGATTGGCCAGTTCGGTATTCCATTCCGGCACTAAAAATACTGCGGTATTGAAAATCCATTGAGAAGCCCACCGTGGAGATGCGGCTGCTCATAAAATAATTAACTTCCGGCACAAGCAGCATGTTCTCCCCCACCCTAAGTTGGTAGTTTATATACGCTTGTGTTTGTATAGGTATCTTTTGGAGGGTCGCGCTGCTGTTAAAAACGGTAATGTGGTTGGCAGCCAAACCCAGTTTAAGGTTTTTGTAATTGTACTCCAACCCGAAGTCAAAATCGGGCCTGATAACATTTTGGTCGTAAAGTGGTATGTCGGTTTCCTCTTCTGCAAAATGAAGCTTTGAATAATCAAGTCGGCGGAAATACACGCCAGCGCCGATACCAAGCGATAAATTGTTTTGCGTATTGATGCGAACATTGTAAGCATAACCCAACTTTATATTTTGGGTTAGGGCAACGCCTTCCGACTGATTAAAAACGTTCAGACTAACCCCCATGTTGTAACGATCGAAATAAGTAGAAACGCTTGCCCATTGCATGTTAGGGGCATCTTCAAAACCAATCCACTGCTGATGTGCACCCAAATAAGCGTTGATTAATCCATTTTGGTCGATGGCTGCGGGGTTGCGGGCAATGGAGTTAATTTGCTGATTATTAAACAACAAATCAGACTGTGATTTTGCCGTAAAAGGCAGACCTAACAGAATAAACCACAACATAAACCATTGCGTTTTCATCGGCCCTCCTCCTTTTCCCATTTTTTAGCCTCATTCATCGAAATGCGTTTACCATTATAATAAGGTACTACAAAACAATCGGCATAGCCCAACGAGCGCAATTCGCGTTTCAACTTACTGACTTCATTTAGCGTGCTCCGACTTCCGGCTTCATACCTATACACATTTCCGTCATCGTTTACAAGCACAGTAACCAAATCGATGTTGGCATACACTTTAGCAAACTCGTGCGACAAATTGTATTTGTTGCTACTACTTAGCAGTTGAACACGGTATTCCAGCCCAGAAATTCCAGATACAGGCTCCACAACAAATTCATCTGCAATTGCTTCCGGAATTATTTCATCGCTAGAATCATCAGCTGCTTCCCGGTCGATTACATTAAAGGTAGTTCTTCTGTTTGCTTGGTGTTCAGTTTCGGTAGCCGCATTTGGGATAAGCAATTGGCGCTCTCCCCAGCCTTTTGCAATCAACCTATCGCGGCTAATTCCTTGCGCAATCAGGTAATTAACAACGGTTACTGCACGTTGTGCCGAGAGTTCCATATTGTATTCATCACGGCCACGGGCATCGGTATGGGAGTTTATCTGAATAACAACCCCAGGTGTTTCGCGCAGCATGGAAGCCAGCTTGTTAAGCTCAACCATAGACTCATACCGCAGGGTAGCTTTGTTATAATCGTAAAAAATATCATTTAAAGTCACTTCCTTCTGGGTTTGAATTTGAAGTAACTGAAAATCCATATCGTAGCCATTGGCTTTGTTAAAAACCTGTTCAGATTTTACCTTCGGCAGGTCGCAAATACGAGATTCAGCAAAATAACCTTTCATACTCGTACGCACCGTATATTTCGTTTGGGGTTTTAGTCCTGAAAAAGTGTAATATCCAGCATCATCGCTCCAAGTGTACCCTGAAAACCCCGATACATTGTTGATTTCGACCTTAACATTTGGCATGGGAGCTCCTCCATCGCGGTTGGTAATCAACCCACTGATGGCGCAACTGTGCACCACCTTCGCGAGCTCAAAATCGGCTCGTATCTCAGGCATAGGTGCTGAATATAGAGAAATATCTCCTGTGTTTATCACACGTTGCTCAATATAATAAGTTGGTGCAGAGGCCGACAAACGGTATTCATTTAACGCCTCCAAAGTAAAGGCGTATTGTCCAGTTTTATCGGTGAAGACTGTGTCAGTTAAGTTATTTTTATCGGCCAAACAAACCCACGCCCCACTGATTGGCGTTTTTTCTTTCTCATGTGTCACCGTTCCTAAAACCGTGATACGCATTGGAAAGCCTTTAAAAGCATAGATATCATCGCTTGTTTCCGGATTTCGGTCAGAAGTAAAATAGCCTCCATTTCCAGATTTTTTCATCACAAGGCCAAAATCGTCGGCAGCACTGTTAACGGGATAAAACAACCGAACGGGTGCTGTAAAAAACAACTTTTCCTTGAAGCTCATATAAATATCAAGTCCGCCCAAAGAGGGAGGGCGATCGGATGAAAAAAACAAAATGGAGTCGCCCATAAGCGATGGAAACACCTCATTGGCAGAAGTATTGATTTCCGAACCCAGGTTTACCGGAATGCCCCAGCTTCCATTTGCCTTTCGGGTAATTTTCCAGAGGTCATTTTGGCCATATCCACCAGGCATATTCGACGAAAAGAACAGGGTATTGCCATCGGGAGCAACAAACGGATGACCGTAATTGAACCCTTCCAACATGAAAGGCATTTTTTCACTGCCCGACCACTTTTTGCTCGTTGGGTTATAGTCAGCCTGATAGAGAACACAATTGTCGGGTTTTCGGAAACAGACAGTCCAAAAGGCCATGTTTAACGTTTCGGCAAACACAAATGAACCATCGTTATAGGAAGTGTTGAACACTCCAGGCATGAGCTGTGGAACAGTTGACGATTCGTTTAGCGCGTTGGTATTGGCATAGAAAAGATCGCTAAACCCTTGACCCGATCGTCCATCCAGCCGAGAACTGACTTTGGGCGTTCGTGTTGATGCAAAAACCAACTTGTTGTCCCAAATGGAAACGCCATAGTCGCTGGCCTCAGAATTTAGATCAGGCAACGCCCAAACCCAGCCCAGACTATCGGTGTCAGCATTCATAAATAGTTTGAGCACAGCCAAACGGAGTTTGATTTCATTGTTCTCTGGGCGCAAATTAAGGAAATACTGCAGCACCTGCTCTGCTTCATCAACCTGATTGATAGCAGCCAGCGCATTGGCATATTTAAGACCAAGCGAAATATCGGTACCGTTATCTCCGAGCGCATCCTCAAACCAAACCGCAGCTTGCTGGTAATCGTTCATGGCGTAATAGGAAAGTGCTATTTGCGAGGCAATCTGTTTTTGTTCATTAAAATCGCTGGTTTTTCTTAAGGCTTTTGTATAGTGTCGGATGGCGGAAACATAATCATGTTGCTGATAAGACTGATCGGCCCATGTCATAGACTTTTCCTGTGCTATCAGAAAGAAAGCACAAAAAAATAAAGCCGATGTCAGTAAAATTTTCTTCATCATTCAATCACTACGGTAACAGAACCTTTAAACGTGGATATAAGCGTGCCATCACTATCATAAAGTGGGCGTATATAATAATAGGTACCAGATGGCACAAGGGCACCATTGAATTTTCCGTTCCAACCCTCATCACCATGATACAGCTCACCTCCCCAACTGCTGAAAACCGTGATTTCTACGCCAGGTAAAAACAAGTCGTTTACGCCATCGTTGTTGGGTGTAAACGCATTGGCAGCTTCCTCAATAGACAAATAAATATTTGCTTCGGCAACACACTGGTTTTCGGAAACAGCCACCACAAAAAGCGTATCTGAATTTCCGGTGTAGGCAGCATAACTCCAGCGGTTACTACCACCTTGCTGAACAATATTTTCGGATATGGAAAAATTATACTCATTCAAATCGGGAGGATTGGCAGTTACAATAAGATCATATTGATTGTTTTCGAGCGAAAGCTGGGGGCGGTCATAAACCGAAAGGTGGTGAAATGCTGTGTTTGAACAGCCGTTGCTACTATATCCAACCAATGTATAATCAGTAGATATTTCAGGTGAAACCCGGATGGCAGGAGTATACTGCACCGGAACTGTGTTCCACTCATAGGTAAACGCACCCGATGCAGAAAGCCAAATGGAGTCGCCTGAGCACATTGAAGTGTCGCCAACGATAACAACGTCGGGAGCGGAATTAATAATATAAGGTGCGCTACCCAACATAACATTGCTGCAACCTGTCAAGTTACTCGTGGCCATAACGGAATAAATGCCAGAACTTTCCAAGCTTGGAAAACTCAACGGAAAGCCTGTGCCTTCTTTTTGCATGCCTGTAGTTTGGGCATCTACAAATAGCTGATAGGTAGTATTTGGTTGCGATGACTCGAGCAGTAAGCCAAGCGTGGGATCGTTGGAGCAATAGGTTCCACCACCAACTACCTGATATGCAAGCGGAAGCGGAGAAACAGCAACCTGCACTGAGTTGAACATTTCCGACTTACAGCCCTGAACATTGGTAGCAACAACTTCATAGTTTCCTTCAGCCTGAAACAGTCCATAATTAATATCCGATCCTGTACCTGTTTGGAAAATACCTGTAGGCTGATTTTGAAAATACAGTTCATAGCTTGTTGCTGATTGGCTACCCTCCAGCAAAATCTCAATACCTTCGTCACCAGGGCAATACGAACCACCTCCGGCGAGATTATATTTTTCAGGAGATTCGAGTGGTGTGATCAGCACCGAGTCGACAGCCATATTTTGGCCATCTGAAATCGTAACGCGATAATAAGTTGGATTGAGTGGTGACACCAAGGCTTCAGCTCCTGTGGCAAAGAATCCCGAAGGGTTAGACTCCCAATAATACTGATACTGACCCAAACCGCCTGTCGGCAAAGCAAAAAGCGAAAGTTCGCTACCGGAGCAGGCTGATTGAACAGGGGCAATAATTTCAACAGAAAGCGCCCCTCCGGTCACAAAAACAAAGGCATTAGAAGGAAGACTTTGACAACCGGTAAGCATGTCCTCAACTTGGAGCGTAAACATTTTGGTTGAGTTAAGTGCTACCGTAACCGGGTCAAGATCGTTGGGATTTAGTAACAATTCGGTTGGGGTCCAAGAGTAGGCGTAAGTTTCTGAGCCTCCCGACGCAGCGCCATTCAAAATAGCAAATTCTCCTGCTGAAATATAGCGATCACTTCCTGCATCTGCCAGAGGAATCGTATTCATTACAACAACGG
>CAYWNI010000110.1:0-9087 GCA_964459525.1 uncultured Lentimicrobiaceae bacterium
TGTTACCTGGATATTATCTTTATGAACATCCATTTGGTTTGTTTCAATTTTCGATATATTGATAACATCCTCTACCCTTTTTAGCAGGATTTCGCTGCTATTTCTAACGATAGATGTGTACTCAGTACGTTCGTCAGCAGGAATGTCATTCATTAACAACAACTCTAGAAAACCAAGGATATGATTTAGAGGGGTCCTGATTTCGTGTGACAAATTGCTCAAAAATGCTGTTTTTAACATGTTGGCTTCTTCGGCTTTTTCCTTAGCCAGAATTAGGTCTTTTTCTGCCTCACGACGTTTTGTAATGTTTCCAATAATAATCAAACAAGAAGGTTCTAAATCAATATCTTCGCGCATATATATGCCCCGAACACGAAAATAACTATCCAATTGGCTCAAACCGGGTATGCGGGTTTCCAAATCAAATTGTACACGATCGTCGAGGAGTTTTGAAATTTTTTGCCCTAAAACACTATTGCTAAAAGGCATTAATCGGCTTATGTGCAAGTGGTTTTTCTGTGGGTTTCCCGAAAGGTTAAGTAATAAGCTCAACGATTCATTATAACTTTTAATATAACCGAAACCATCCAAGATAATCATGGCTAATGGTATATTATTCATTACGTTACGATACGAATGCATGAGTAATTCCTGTTCAGGATAATCCTTCTCATAATGTGCTATCAGCCTGTCCTTTTCCGCTAAAAGTTCATTTAGTCGTTTTATTTCCTGATGATCGTTAGTTCCCAAGGGTTGCTTATTTGTCATTTTAATATGTATTATTTCAGCAGTCTGTTACAGCTTTTACCGAATTTACTATTTCATAAAAGTCAAAATTTGTTGGTAATCTATTTCATTAAGCGGGTAATGCATACCGCTAACCTGATTTTTTTTGTATTGCTGTAAAATTTCGGCATGTTTGTTTTCGCCAACTGCAATTTCAGATAAAGACACAGGAGACCCCAATGAACTAAAAAACAATTTAAGGTTTTCGATGGTTGCATCTATTTCTGAAGTACCGAATAGAGCCGTTCCCAGTTTAGAAATTCGTGCAGCAGCTTTGGTACGATGTAGTTTTAACCAGGCTGGGTAAACGATGCTCAAACTGGCGCCATGTGGTGTATCGAACAACAGCGAAAGCTCATGTCCTAACGAATGTACACCCCAGTCGCCACCTAATTTGCCGTACGTTGTTGTGCCATTCAGTGCCAGGGTAGCATCCAGCATAATGTTGGCGCGGTATTCAAGGTTATTTAGGTCGCCCATCAACAAAGGCCCCCAATGCATGGCATCTTTAATAATCGAAAAAGTAATGGCATCAGTAACGGTGGGTTCGCCAGCGCCAAAGTAGGCCTCCATAGCGTGGGCAATTAAATCAACAATACCATAAGCGGTATAGTTAGCAGGTACAGATCGTGTAAATTCAGGGTTTAAAAAACTCGCCTTCGGAAAGATTAATTCGTTTACATAGCCTCTTTTTTCACCAGTTTGGTGGTTTTGCACCACAGCGGCAGCATTCATTTCGGTTCCTGTTGCGGCTAGTGTTAAAACAGATATCAGCGGAGTTGCCGAAACAGGTTTGGCCTTCCAAGTCATAAACTCCCATGGGTCGATGTCGGTTTGTAAACCCAGCGAAATTATTTTCGCACTATCAACTACACTGCCACCACCTAAGGCTAAAATCACATCAGCTTTGTGCTTTTTACCAACAGCAACAGCTGCTCGAACGTCCTCAATTATCGGATTCGATTTAATACCTGAATACTCTGCAATTTGAAAATCAGCAGATTTTAGTATGTTAACTACCTGATCGTAATATCCAAACTTAACGACAGATTTCTGACCATAAACCAGCAAAACGCGCTTGCCATAAGTTGAAACTACAGGCGCAAGTGATTCTTGAATTTTATCGCCAAAAAAAAGGCGTACGGGATTATAAATATTGAAACTTTCCATGTTGAATGATTTAACGAGATTATACCCACAAAAAAGCAAAAAAGTTACATTCACCCGACATAACAGCTCATTAAAAAGTGTTTCTGAAAAAAAACTATCTTTGTCACACTTTTTTTAAAACAAAAACGTTTGTTTAACTTATTGTAATTAAGACTATTAATAGAATATCTATGACAGAACTCATGATTGAAAATCAACTGCAATACAAAATTGCAGACATTTCTTTAGCCGAATGGGGCAGAAAAGAAATCGAAATTGCTGAAAAAGAAATGCCAGGCCTTATGGCAATCCGCGAAAAATACAGTAAAACCAAACCTTTGCAAGGCGTTCGTATTACCGGTTCGTTGCATATGACTATACAAACAGCCGTATTAATGGAAACCCTGGTGGCCTTGGGTGCAAATGTGCGCTGGGCAAGCTGCAATATCTTTTCTACACAAAATCATGCTGCAGCTGCTATGGCTGCTGCTGGAATTCCGGTTTTTGCCTGGAAAGGTGAAACGCTTAAAGAGTACTGGTGGTGTACCAATCAGGCACTTAGTTTCCCTGATGGAAAAGGCCCGCAGTTAATTGTTGACGATGGAGGTGATGCTACCTTACTCATTCACAAAGGTTTTGCTGCCGAAAACGACCTTTCGACATTAAACGTTGAAGCAGAAAGCGAAGAGGAAGCAGAAATTCTTGCCTTACTAAAAAGCACACTGAGCGACGACCCAAGCAGGTGGCACCGCACAGTTGAAGAATGGAAAGGCGTTTCTGAAGAAACGACTACAGGCGTTCACCGTTTGTATCAGATGTACGAAAAAGGAATCTTGTTGGTTCCTGCCATCAACGTAAACGACTCTGTTACAAAGTCAAAATTCGATAACCTGTATGGTTGCCGCGAATCATTGGCCGACGGTATTAAACGGGCTACCGATGTTATGCTGGCTGGAAAAGTTGTTGTTGTGGCTGGCTACGGCGACGTTGGTAAGGGTTCTGCCCATTCGATGCGTTCGTATGGAGCACGGGTTATTGTTACCGAAATTGATCCTATCTGTGCACTGCAAGCTGCTATGGAAGGTTTTGAAGTAACCACAATGGAAAACGCTGTAAAAGAAGGCAATGTGTTTGTTACCACCACCGGAAACAAAGATGTAATTACCGCACAGCATATGGCCGCTATGAAAGACCAGGCCATTGTTTGTAATATCGGTCATTTCGACAACGAAATACAGGTGACAAAAATGGAGAAAACACCTGGTGTTAAGAAAACCAACATCAAACCACAAGTTGACAAATATGAATTTGCTGATGGCCATGCCATTTATATGCTTGCTGAAGGCCGCTTGGTAAACTTAGGCTGCGCCAACGGCCACCCTAGTTTTGTAATGAGTAATTCGTTTACAAACCAAACCTTGGCTCAAATCGACCTTTGGGAAAAACGCGATGAATATGAAATTGGTGTTTACCGCCTTCCAAAATACCTTGATGAAGAAGTTGCCCGACTTCACCTGGAACAAATTGGCGTAAACCTAACGCATTTATCGAAAGAACAGGCCGACTACATTGGCGTAAATGTTGATGGCCCATACAAACCTGATCATTACAGATATTAACACTCGTTAAAACAAAAAAAGCGGCAAATGCCGCTTTTTTTATGTTTTCAAATTTTTCCTTTTTCAGAATAACTGTTTCCGTAAAAATGATTATTAAAATGGAGTCAGCGTAATACCCACCGAAACAGGGAATAATTCAGGGCCTTTGTCGCGTTTAAAAATTTGGGAAATTTGGTAATAACCAAATAGGTTAACTGACTTGTAACCAAAGCGAAATGTAAAACCATAAGTATAAGGTTCGAGCTGCGAAATGGTTTTTTGCTTAATGGTAACACGACTGGCTTTTTCAGGTGTATCACCAACGTATTTTTCCTTACTACTCATCAGGTATCCTATTTTAAAACCAAAACCTAGTTTCATTTCATTTTTAAAACGAAATTTTAGCTCCATCGGAATATCAAGATACGTCAGGTTAATTTTACTCCGTTTATATTGCTCGGTTATGGGAGAAAAAGTAATAACATCACCTTTAATGGTATCAATTTTTGTGTTACTGTACATGTTGTGGTTGCGCACACCAAGCCCCACACCAAAGGTTGAAGTGCTTTCGCCAAGCTGAAAATTATACATCCCAAAAACACTTGCTCCCTGATTGATAGTACGCAGATCCATGTTATCAGGTACGTTTTGCCATAAGTCGGTAAAAACATCAATTCCAATGGTTACTTTTCTTTTAGCGCTTTCGCTTATCACCTGAGAAAAAACGGTACTG
Source organism: uncultured Lentimicrobiaceae bacterium (assembly GCA_964459525.1). Taxonomy (GTDB): domain Bacteria; phylum Bacteroidota; class Bacteroidia; order Bacteroidales; family F082; genus UBA6244. The sequence goes on from CAYWNI010000110.1 coordinate 4,267, forward strand.
CCGGTGAGCATTAGAAACAAAACCGAAAATATTAATTTACGCATATACATTACTGGTTATTTTTTACAAAAATAGCATTTACATAGTTATCCGGCGTTATTCAGCCAACAATTGATCCAATATTTCATTCATGCTGTCCGAATTCCATCGGGCTGCACCTTTTTTTATTAAAACAACACGCCCATCTTTGCTCAACACAAAAGTAGCCGGTATGCTTTCTGATTGAAAAGCAGCAGGCACATACCGGTATTGATAGTATGGCAAATCAGTAAGCTCGTGTTTCTCGGCAAACGGAAAAATGGCTGAGGGCGGCTCGCTGGAAGCAATAACAAAACTTACTTTGTCGTCATATTTTTGATATAGATCGCTAATACTGGGCATTTCGGCGACACAAGGAGGACACCATGTAGCCCAAAAGTTAATAAACACTGGCTTATTGTTCATGAGTTCGTTAAGCGTAACCGGATTTCCTTGCAAACTGTATAGCTGCCATTGCTTATCGTTTTCGGTAATATAAAACTGCTCATCTGCTTCTATTTCGGATGGAGGTAAAGCAATAAGCCGAATAAAAAACGAGGTCACTTCAATGCGTGTGGCAGGAATAATCATCAATACCAACAAAACAATAAATGCAATGTCGGTACCAATTGAAAACTTTGATTTCTTTTTAAAATACTGACGTAAGTAGTTGGTTACTTTGTTTGGCACGTGCGATAATTTAGTATTTGATTTTTAATAGCTTGTGACGCTAAAGCAATTCGGCACGTTTATCAAGCAACTCGTTTATTTGCTCTTCGGTCAGGTTCGGGTTTTTAAGCATTTCGTCGATGGCTTTGATGCCGGCACCATGACTATCGATATTGATTTTTGCAGTTGGAGCTTCTTCAATTGTTGCAGTTAAATAGTCGTCTTCACCCAGTTGCTCTCGAAGTTGTTTGAGCAAACCCCTAACCATATCTTTCACTGGGGCACCAAACTGTCCCTGAAGTTGGCTACTGAGTTGGTCTTTCATGCCTTCATAATTGCTGAAAAAAAACTGAAATTGTTTTAGCATTTGCTTGTCAACACCCGGTATATCATCCATCGATTGCTCCTCGACCAAACGTTTAAACAACCTAAAAAGTTCGTCCAAATCCTGTTTAAATTTTTCATCTTCCATAGTCTGACAAAATTACAACAATTGATTGATTGTCATTATTTTTTAAAAAAAGTTAACGTTTGAGCGGATTACTCCTGTTTTACCGAATACAAAATGGATTCTACCTGCCGCAACAAGTCGCGTTTAGGCTGGTTGGGATAATACACATAGCCCATAAGGGTATAAATCATTTCGTGGTTATTATCTGTAAACGTGTAGCTTACAAACGGACCACCCATAAAATCATGGGCTACATTCCACATCCCACGCACTTCGATGGTATATTCAAAAGGAAAGTTTGTGATTTGGGAAACCACTGGCAGCACATGCACATTGTCGATAACCATAAACGAGCCTTCAGATGTTCCAGGAACATGCTGCATCAATTCACGGTCGATACGCGCCACAATACTCTCTTTTGAAAATTGGTTTTCAGACTTATACAGTTCACGAATAATAATAATGCCCTGACTAAAGTCGGGCACCTCTTTACGTAGCCACATAAAACCATCCAGCGACTTTGCCATATAAAACCCACTTGGAACACTCAGGTTAAGCTTAAATTTATCGAATACGGCCTTCGATGCATCGTTGTTGGTGGTAGGATTAAAAACCTCCATAATACGCTGACGTTCTGCCTCTCCAAACGATTGAATTATCTCATCGCTGTTGTTAAAAAACAATTCAGAAAAGTCAGAACGACTTGCGCTTGTTATTCGGAAAATGCGCTGAGGACTTGCCCATTGGTCTGAAAAAATCTCCATTTTGCTTTCTGCAACCGAAGGTACGATATCAACGATGAGTATATTTCGGTGTTTTTTAAATAAATTAGAAAAATTAGCCATAGTAATATGGCTGAGTTTAAAAAGAGGCTCAGATTGAGGCAGTCCATATTGTTCTTTGCCTAAAACCTCACGAATGGTTTGTCCGGCGAGCCCATCCCATTGCTCTTGATTCTGGAGTACTACCAATACTTCGGAAGTATTACCAATAGATCGGGGTAAATTCGATTTTCCTGACTTGCGGGTACACTGCGTTGATGCCAGAATAAAAAACAAAGAAACTGCAAATACGGCTATTGACTTAAATCTGTTTAAAATCATTACTTTACGTTAAATTGATGACATTATAATAACTCAATCGAAAGGGTTTTATTGTAACTAACCTACCTCAGCGATTATTATTTTTTGTCCTGGCTTTAACTTGTTGGCATTGCCAAATTGATTGAGCAGTTTTATTTGGTCAACGGTTACACCATCGTATTCTTTGGCGATATCCCAAAGCGTATCGCCTTTGCGCACCACATGATAAAGGTATTTCCCTTCGGTAACAGCGCTGGCTTTCTTTGTTTCCGGTTTGTATACAACCAGCGATTGATTGGGATATATATTATTGCTTCTTAGGTTGTTCCACTCTTTTAAATCAGTAACCGAACATTGGTATTTCTTGGCGATTAACCCGAGGTTTTCGCCACTTTTTACAATGTGTTTAGACTTATTTCCAGAGCGTACCACCGGTTTATTAGAGTTAAATGCAGAAGAGTTGCTACCACCGCCAAACAACACCAGTTTTTGGCCCGGATAAATTGTATTACTCCGCAAATTATTCCAATGCTTAATCTGACTAACGTAAACACGGTATCTTTTGGCTATTAAACCCAAACTTTCACCGCTTTTTACAATATGTATGTTTCGATCTTGGGCCTTTTTTACTTCGGCCAAAAGTTTATCGCGTTCAACTCCTTTTTTCGTTTTGTAAGCATAAAGCGAATCTTCCTGAGTGAGGAAGTCGTTAACATACTGACGTGGTATGCGGATGGTATATACTTTACCTTCGGTGGCAGGTATTATTTCAAGTTTAAACTGTGGGTTTAAGAACTTGAGTTCATCCATGGGGATGTCAAGCATTTCATTTAGCTGGTCGAAAGCCAAAATATCAGCCACTGTAACCGTATCAACATTGTAATAAAACAAACTAGGACGCAACGGATAAATATTGTGTTCGGCATAATAGTTCATAACGTAATTAACGGCAATAAAAGCAGGCACATAACCCCTTGTCTCACGGGGAAGAAACGGCCAGATTGCCCAATAGTTTTTTGTTCCTCCAGCTCTACGAATGGCACGGTTTACATTACCCGCACCTGAATTGTATGCGGCCAGCGCCAGCGACCAATCGTTGTAAATATCATATAAATCCGACAAATGTTCGCAGGCTGCAACAGTACTTTTATACGGATCGTATCTATCGTCAACCATGGAAGTAACCTTGAGTCCATAAACCTTACCCGTTCCGTACATAAATTGCCACAGGCCTTTTGCGCCCATGTGCGATCCGGCAGCGGGGTTTAGGGCTGATTCAACAATGGCAAGGTATTTTATTTCCAGAGGCATATTATACCTGTCGAGGGTTTCTTCAAACAAAGGAAAATACAATTCGGCCAACCCCAACATACGTGCCGTCAGGTTTCTTTTTTTACTAGCATAGAGGTAAATAAAGTTTTTTACTTCCTTGTTATAGGTTAATTCAAATGGCGTTTCGAGGTTTAACTGTTCGATGCGCCAAGCGTAAACAGAATCAGGATAATCCGGAATTTCATCAGGCTGAAACCTGTTTTTCATGTAATCGTTCAACGAATCCTGAATAAAATACTGACGTTTAAAAAATTTGACAAAAGTCAGGCTATCGATGGTACTTAATATTTGAGAATCACGCAATAATTGACCGTAAGTACCCGCGGTATCTATCGGGTTAATGGCATATATTGCACCATCAAACATTGACGAATCCTGTAAGGTTTCGGGTAAGGTATCGCCAATAAAATCAACCAAAGAAGTATCAGTTGGAATGGCATTAATGGTATCGGGAACTCCCAGTTCGGCACGTAAGCCAAAGGGGGAACCCAATAAACAAATAGCAATAAGGAGGGGAATTCTATTCAAGTTCATACAGACTTTCGAGATTTACTAACCAACGTAATTTTGCAAAAATAGTTGTTTGTAACAAGCAGGAACAACCCGAAAAAAAACTAATGAACAGTTGTTAGTTAAATATTTTTGGCCAACAAAGCTGTCCAAGCGTCAATGCGCTGATCTGATAATTCAGGCTCATTATCTAAATCGAGGGCTAAACCATAGAAAAAGCCATTTTTTGCGCCATCAGATCCGGTAAATTTATAGCCATCTATAGGCCATTGTCCGATAACACGTATGTTTAGCTCTTCCATTTCTTCCTGAAAAACACCTAAGCCATCCACAAAATGATCGGGATACAAAACCTGATCGCCTAGGCCAAAGAAAGCAGCGGTAAAATTAAATTTATCAATTTTTTCAATCTTCCTAAAAAACCGATTCCATTCGTTATCAGCTTTGGCATCCATCCAGTTTTCAGCACCAATAGTAGAACCTCCCAAAATAACAAGATTATAATCGTTAAGCTTTTTAACATCAAAACTAACGACATCCGATATATCAATTATTTCAGGATCAAACGTTGAATAAACTTTTCGGGCGGCTTTTTCAACATTACCACCAGCGCCCCAATAAAGCAAAATAACTTTTTTCATGATTACGTATTTTGGCAGTAAAAATACAACAAAACACAAGCTGAGTTGCTAGCCTACTGATCATTTTTCATATTTTATCAGGCTTCTAAATAGTGAACAGAAAGGATAACGCTGCGCA
>CAYWNI010000111.1:0-9036 GCA_964459525.1 uncultured Lentimicrobiaceae bacterium
CTTATTTCATTGGAGTTCATAGGTTCGAAGCTGGCATTATAGTATTTGGCTTTAATTACTATTGGTTCGACAGCGTTATACTCCTCGTCGGCGATTACTTCAAATCTTTTTTGCTCATTTTTGGTTAGTAGATACTGCACTCCTTTTTGCATAAAACCATCAAATGCATCATAATTTCCTGTCTTTACGTAGTTGTCCATTCGCCATCGCCATATCCCTTCTCCCAGTATGGCGCCAACTTTTTTTTCAGGACTTTGGTAGAAAGCAATGAGAGGGAAGTTGGTTTCAAAGTTACCAATATCCTGATAACTAAATATTTTTGTTCCTGGATTCGATTGATAGCTAGCTAAAGGTGCACGTACTGGTGGAAAATTATTGAAGTGTAAATAATTGTCTTCGTCAAATATGAATAGGTCGAATTGATTATTAATTCGGTTGGTTACTTCTTCCGTCTGCTTTGATCCAGTTGTAATGTTTACTCCCGGAAATGCTTGGTTGAACGATACCAAGTTGGTTTGATTGCCAAGAATGAAAAATGCAGGTTTGTTGTTTTCTTTTAATTGATTTACAATAGGATACGACTCTGTATTATTGCTGGGCACTTGATGCAGAATGACCAAGTCAAATGCATTTATGTTGGTTTTCAAATTATCCAGATATTCAACGGTAACGTCATAGTTCTTAACACTTACAAGGCTTTGTCTGATGGCTGAAACATCAGGATGTGGAGACAAACCCAAGATAAGTATTTTCTTTCTGGTTTTAATAACATCTAAATAGGCTATGTAAGTATTGTTTGTTACAACGGATTCTCCAGGTAAAGTCCCTACTGTAATCTCAATGCGTTGTTTTCCTGAATTAGTAAGTTTTATGGGAACTGTGATTGTTTTAATATAATTGTCGTTGACAACTTTAAAAGTCTTGTTGTAAAGTGTTTTTCCAAAGCCAGTTACGTCAATATCTATTGTTTTATTGGGTAGCTTATTAGCTTCAATTGTGATTTCGACAGGAGCAATATCATCTAAAAATACAGTTCTGTTGTACCTAACTTCCTTTATTGAAGCATCAACCTGATTTGTTGTATCTCCAGTGGCTATAACAACGATTGGCACAGAAAGGTTTTTGGCAAGATATAAAGGATCGGAACCACGCGTATATTGTCCATCACCAATTAAAATGAGGTAGTCGGCGGTTGATCCTGGCCACCTTTTATCAAAAAAGTTAATAAACGACCCATAATCAGATTGAAGGCCTCCAAAATCTGGGTGGTCTCCGGGCAAAATGGTCTGGCTAAATAAAAAGGGTTGCACATCAGCCTTTTCAGAAAGCTGTGAAACAACCTGTTTTAATTCATCTTTAAATTTGTTTTTAAGATAGGTGGAGTCGGAAACGTTAACCATTGAAGCGGAATTGTCAATTCCAAGAACGACGACTGGTTTTGTAACTACTCTCTGTTGGTATTGAATATAAGGCGATAGCAACAAAAAACCAAGTAAGCTACTGATTATAAAACGTATAGCAAATAAAGTGTAGGTTAATGCAGGAGATAGTTTGTTGTTGTTATTCTTGTAATATAAAATACCAGCGATAAGCAAACTTGCTAAAAGCACCGGCAACAATGCCCACCACGAATAGGAAATTATTAAATCAGATTCCCCCATAAGGTTGAAAAGATTTTGTTTTCAGAAGATTATGTCTTCTGGATATTGATATAAAAGGTGTAAAACACCTAGGAATGTTTTAAGTGTTCATCCCTCCGCAAACATTAATTACCTGCCCCGAAACATAAGAAGATAAGTCTGAGGCAAGATAGACCGCTGTGTTAGCAACGTCTTCAGGTTTGCCGGAGCGTTTTAGTGGAATAGATTTTATCCATTCCTCGCGCACGTCACCCGATAGTTTGTGGGTCATTTCGGTTTCAATAAAACCCGGTGCTATGGCATTGCATCTGATGTTTCTTGATCCTAATTCCTGAGCAATCGATTTGGTGAAACCAATCATGCCTGCCTTGGAGGCGGCATAGTTTGATTGACCTGCATTGCCACTAACACCTACCACGGAACTCATGTTTATAATTGAACCGAAGCGTTGCTTCATCATAATGCGCTGTACTGCTTTTGTGAGATTAAAAGCCGATTTCAGGTTAACGGTCAACACCATATCCCAGTCTTTTTCCTGCATGCGCATCAATAAGTTGTCGCGGGTAATGCCGGCATTATTCACCAGAATATCAATTGTTCCAAACTCTTCAGCAACTAGATTTATGAGTTTTTCGCTGTCCTCATAAGAGGCAGCATTGGAGGCGTAACCTTTGGCCTTTATACCAATTTCTCTTAGCTCACGCTCGGTTGCTTCCATGTTTTCGTCTCTATTTAAGTCTGAAAAGGCAACGTTTGCACCCTCGTTTGCGAATTTTATAGCAATTGATTTTCCAATTCCTCTAGATGCTCCTGTGATGAGAGCCGTTTTACCTGCTAGTAACTTCATTATTTACAAGTTTAGTTTAAAGATCGCAAATATACTATTTTATGTTTTCTGATAATGTGGATGCAGTGATTCAATTAATAGGTATTATCGGATGGGTTCTGTGTTGAAGATAGAGCAATAATGTTGCCTATTTTGATGATTCTTTTTTTTGAAAGGGAAATGTGATTGATTTTCAATAACGGTAAGAATAACGTGTATATTTGATTTGAAATAGCAAGCTTATGAAGACAATTCTGATAACTGGTTCCACTGATGGCATTGGCAAAATAGCAGCAAGTTTGCTTTTGCGTATGGGGTTACGTGTAGTGCTGCATGCACGTTCGGCTGATAAACTTGGCCAGGTCTTATCTGACCTGCAAGTGATTTCCGGAATGCCAATTCCAATAGGTGTTGTAGGCGATTTTACAAGATTGGAAGATGTGGAAGGAATTGTTGATCAACTAAGGGAGAAAAATGTTTTACCTGATGTTTTAATTAATAATGCGGCGGTTTTTAAACATGAGCGAAACATTTTATCCAGCGGATTTGAAGAAACTTTTCAGGTTAACTATCTTTCTCCTTATTTTCTTACACGTTTAATTCTTTCTTTGGCTGCCAGTATTGATGGCATGAGGGTAGTTAATGTGGCCTCTATGGCACAATCGGGATCAATTGATTTTAATAATTTGATGGGTGAAAAACGATTTGATGGATATGAGGCTTATGCGTTATCAAAATTGGCTAATGTATTGTTTACTTACAAGCTTCACCGTGAATATGCTAGTTCTGGCTTGGCGGCAGTTTGCTTGCACCCTGGGGTAATAAACACAAAACTCTTGCAGTCAGGGTGGGGTGCTGGTGGTTCCTCTACACTTTTGGGCGCTCAAAGGATTGTTTATGCGGCTACACATGCTTTGGACAACGAAATTATTGGTAAGTATCTTGTAAACAACCTTTCTGCCCGTTCGGTAGCACTTTCTTACGATCAACGTGTTCAGGATGTTTTGTGGAATAAAAGTGCTTCTTTGTTGGGCTTGTCAGGCTAGTTATTATTGGAATTCGGTTTTTAAATAACAGGCGATGTGTTTAAAAACAGCTTCTTTTTTGCTATATTGCGCATTCAATTTGTATTGTCAATGGATTTAAAGTTCAAGCGTATACGTACCAAGTTAGTCTTTTGGTTTCTTGTACTGGGGTTAGTTCCTTTGGTGCTTGGAATCACCTTAAATTATTTGGAACGTATTGATCAGGTGCGCCAAACTGGATATGAAAGGTTGATGACTATCAGGGATTTAAAAGCTGAGCAAATCGAGTACTGGGTTGCAAATCGTTCCTTGGCATCAAGAGAAATATCGGTTAATACTGACTTGCTTTTTGCATTGACTAAACTTGACGGGTCTTCTGAAAAGGTTTCTTTTAAAGCCATTCAGAAAGAAATCGATTCATTAGTTTATGGTTTTAAAAGTAGTTTTCCGGAAATTGAGCAGATACGCATATATAATGTGGCTGGGGAGTTAATTAATAATAATTCCGGATTACAAAAAGACGCTAATTTATCTCATGAAGTAAAGCAAGTGATTAACTCCGGCGTTATCACGATGTCGTTGATTCCTAAAGGCGTTAAGTTTGGTGGTTCATTGGTTTATACAATTCCCGTTTGCGCAGTAGGTGAACCTAAAGCCCAGCCTATTGGTGTTGTACAGATTTTCTTTCTTGCTGATCCAATTATGGGCTATGAACTAGAAGCAGGTTTTGGGTTGGGGAAAACAGGAGAAGTTTATTTGACTGACAAAAATGGATATTTACTCAGCAAGTCAACTGACTCAATATTAGGGAAAATGGAAGCGGCTCTGGTAACTCAACCTGCAGTTTTTGCTAGTCGTGGAGAAATAGGCGTAGTAATGTCTAAAGATTACAAGAATAATCATGTAATAGCTGCATATGCCTATTTACCTGTTGCACAAATGGGTATCGTGGTGAAGCAGGATGTAAAAGAAGTGAATCATCCTTTGATTAGTGTGCAGCGAGATTTTATTGGTTTGTTTTTGTTTGCAGTTATATTACTTGTTACCATGGCTATGGTGGTTTCTGAGTCGATAAGCAGACCTATTTTCATGTTGGCAAAGCATGCTGAGAGAATACAGCGTGGCGAATTTGTAGGTAATAGTATTTTGGCGTACGATGAAATAGGACTGCTGGCAAGGTCGTTCAACAAGATGGAAAAATATATACGAGATCAACTTCTTTTACAGCAAGGCATGGCTACTCTTTCGGAGTCTATGGTAGGAGCTGTTTCTTTAAACGATTTTAGGCATCGGCTTATTGAAGCCTTTGCCCGAATTAGTCATGCAGAGGTTGTTATTTTGCTTGAAAAAGATCCAATTTCAACTGCTTTTGATTTTATTATTCATAATCAAACATATAAAACTGGAGAATGTACCATAATTGATAAAAAATGGATGCATGAGGAGGTGAACTGGTTTTTGGAAAATAATGGGACTCCTATTATGTTGAATGCTAATGAGCTATATGAGAAAACGGGGGTGAGTGTTTCGCTGCCTTTAGTTTATAACTTGATCCCAGTTGCTATTCAAATAGATGGTAATTTGGAAGGGGTGTTTTTACTCGTGTCGAAAAAAGAAAAAATTAAATACCCTTTAGCCGAAATTATTAAACGATCGTTGCATTTGATTGTTATAGGTTATTCTAATGTTCTTGCTTCTGATCAACTTTCTGAAATGGCACGGTCGTTAACTAAAACCAACCAGCAGCTGAGCCAGCAAACCGATGAGTTGAGGAGTCAGAGTATTGCACTGCAAGAATCAGCTAAGGAGCTTCAGAACCAAAATATTGAGCTCGAGCAACAACGCGGGGAGGTTTTGAGAATCAATAAATTGAAGAGTGAGTTTCTCTCGAATATGAGTCATGAAATCAGAACTCCCATGCATGTTATTTTAACCTTGTCGGGTGTTTTAAAAAAGGAATTGGCTTCACGTATGGTTACCAATGAGGAATTAGAATACCTAGATGTTATTGAGCGCAACGGCAGAATACTTCATAATCGCATAAACGATGTGCTTGATTTGAGTAGGATAGAAGCTGGAAAGGTGATGACAAATATACATCAGGTTTCGGTATATGGATTGATACAGAATGTCGTTTCAAATTTACAAATTCTTGCCAGCGAAAAAGGTGTAAAACTTGAAGTTAAGCCAAACGATAATGTCCCACTTGTATACTCTGATGAAGAAAAACTCTACCATGTGTTTCAAAACATCATTGGAAATGCTATTAAATTTACTGATGAGGGGTCGGTGGAAATTTATCTAAGTGTAAAAAAAGAAAGGATTTTAGTTGATGTAAGCGATACAGGAATTGGTATTCCCGATAACCAGGTAGCGTATGTTTTCGACGAGTTTATGCAAGTAGATGGTTCTTTTTCGCGGAAATTTCAAGGCAGTGGCCTTGGTTTGGCCATTGCTCAAAAGCTTATGCATTTGTTAGGAGGTAGTATATTTGTTTCCAGTAAATTAGGGGTTGGTAGTGTTTTTACGGTTTGTATTCCTGTTAACCATGATATGGCTGATGCTGATGTAAGGAAGTTAAATGTAAATTCTTTATTAGATGATGAATAGGTTAGTAAATTATATAAATTTGAAGTGGCTTCAATTTTTCTTGTTGCTCTTGTTTGTGCTGGGGTTAACTTGGGTGTTCTGGCGTCTTTCTGAGCCTAACACTTCGTCTCACTCATCATTTGAAGCCAGCGCCTACATAGAGCCAGATTTTAATTATGAATATGGTGATACCTCTAAATACATTGAAATTGGCATTCAACCTTTGTGGATACCTGTAGCTATTATTACACAGGTAATTATGCACGATCAAATATTGACTGGAAGCTTGGCAGCTAAGGGTAAAAGTCTTCGCTTTTTCTCGTTTTATCATGGGGGTGAAATTGTAAACAATTTAAATTACAATAAATTAGAAGGTGCGGTTGCGGGCGATATGCCAGTTTTGTTGATTGCGGCTCAAAATGATATACGCGTGGTTTCTATTGTACAGCAAGGATTTACCTCAATTATTTCTTCAAAATATAGCACACTAGAACAATTAAAAAGAAAGCGAATCGGCTATGTAAAGAATACCAATTCCCATTATGGTTTGCTTGCGGCTTTGTCGTCAAGGGGCATCGAAGCTGATGATGTTGAGTTGGTTTCGATGAATGTTACTGATTTAACAGAGGCACTCTTTCGCAATGAAATTGACGCTTTTTCAGCATGGGAACCTTTCCCCAGTGTTGCATTGCATCACAATAGCGATCAGGTTGTTGTAAACAAAGAACTCGCAATGGGGTTTATGTTCTTTAGTAGTGACTATTTCAAAAATCATCGCGATGAAGTTGCGTTAATTGTGGCTGCTCAGATACGTGCTTTTAACTGGCTTCAAACAAGCAGGGGTAATTTGCTAATTGCTATAGAGTGGTTGTTAAGCGAGTCATCAGGGTTTATTAAAAATGACTACATGAAACTTACCAATTACCAGTTATCTACGCTTGCTAAAAAGGACATGCTAGGTCATGTCTGGATGCCTCTTATTGAAGATCAGTTACTTGACTCAAACGGGTTTTTAGATAGAGAATTCCATTTTCTAAAAAACCAAAAACTGATTCCCGGGGCAGCTTCATGGTCTCAGGTGAGAGGTAGTTTTGATAACAATCTGGTCTTACAAATTCAGTGTCAGCCCAATAAATATAAACTTTATGAATTTAATTATGTTGCCACATCTGAAACATTAACCAATACTTTGAAAAGTGATTAAGATATTATCCATAGACGATCAACGTGATAATCAGATTACCATTAAGGCTGCTTTAGGTTCTGTTTTTAAGAATGCAGCGTTTGCTTTTGCGTTGTCTGGTGAAGAAGGTATTACAAAAGCCAAAGAGTTTTGTCCTGATGTTATTTTGTTGGATATCATGATGCCCGGTTTGGACGGTTTTGATACCTGCAAAATAATAAAAACAGATCCTACACTCCGCTTTATCCCGGTTATTCTACTCTCGGCTATAGGTAATAAAACTGAGAATCGAATTAAAGGTTTGGATTATGGCGCAGATGCTATCTTATCGAAACCTTTCGATCCAGGTGAAATGGCCGCTCAAATAAATGTTATGCTTCGTCTAAAAATGGCTGAGGATAAATTAAGGCTTGAAAATGAACAGCTTGATAAACTGGTTAACAAAAAAATCGCCCAGATAGTTTATCAAGCTACCGTGTTAAAAAATGTATCTGATGCCGTAGTGTCAACAGATGTAGATTTTGTGATAAAAAGCTGGAACGAATCAGCAACAAAAACCTATGGATGGACCGACAATGAGGTTATAGGTCTGAATTATAATACTTTACTTAACCCTGACTACCATGCCTATTCCGTTAATGAGGTTGAAATGGAAATTTGCAATAATGGAGGTTACGATGGCAAAGCAACCCATGCTCATAAAAATACAACTCGGATATTTGTTAAAACTTCTTTTTCGCAAATAACGGATGATAAGGGAGTTTGCATTGGATATGTTGCGTTAAACCGGAATATTGCCAGAGAAATGGCCGATGAAAAGGTCATTGTTGATTTGAAAGCACGTTTGGAATTAGCTATTCAGGTAGCTAATCTGGGCATTTGGGAGTGGGATATTGAAACCAACCAGTTTAGTTGGAATGAGATATTTGCCTATATTTTTGGACTGGATCCCGATAAAAAACAGTCAGCTTATCATGTTTTTAAGAATTACTTAAATGCTGAGGAATCCAAGCAAATTATTACTCAACTTCAGTATCTTCGGGCAACCGGTGAAAAAGTTATGCTAAACCACTTGGTGCTGAATAAAGATCGGGGTAAACGTATGGTTACTTCAAAAGCGGTTAGGGTAGCCGATGCGCATGGAAAAACGATTAAGATAATTGGCGTTACGTACGATATTACCAAACGCAGGGAAATGGAAATTGATCTTATTCAATCAGAAGAAAGGTATCGCACCATGATTGAAACCTCAAACGATCTGATTTGGATTACTGATACAAATGGAAATTTGGAGTTTTATAATAACCACCTTTCGGAAGTAACTGGTTATAATTTAAGTGCGTATATAGGAAAGCCTTTTTGGTTTGTGTTTCCTGAGTCAAATAGGAACTGGATTCAAGAGCAGTATAGGAGTGCTTCGTTTAATGAAAAATCCCACTTTGAAACCAATATGGTTTTTATGGATGGAAAGGCACATAGGTTGTGGATAAATCTTGCTCCTATTGTTAAAGGCAACAAAATTACTGGAGTTGCATCATTTGCTCGCGATATGTCGGACTATCATATGGCTATGGAAGAGCTTAAGCTTGCTCTGGGAAAAGCCCGTGAATCTGACCAACTTAAGTCCGCTTTTTTGTCTACCATGTCGCATGAATTACGTACTCCTTTGAATGCTATAATTGGTTTTTCAAGCTTGTTATCCTCCAGTATGGACGAAGAAGAATTTGATAAATATGTCGAAATTGTTGGCGATAGTGGCCAGCACTTATTGTC
>CAYWNI010000112.1:0-9025 GCA_964459525.1 uncultured Lentimicrobiaceae bacterium
AGAAGAGATCAATGAGCGTTATGGTGGCGAACTCCGAAACATGACCTTCTCGCAGGGAAAAATCCTTATTAAACTCATCGACAGGGAAACCGGAGACTGCTCCTACTCTCTTGTTCAGGAACTTAGAGGTAATTTCACGGCATTTTTCTATCAAGCTTTTGCTCGCTTGTGGGGCTACAACCTCAAAATAAAATACGACCCCGAAGGCAACGACAAACAAATTGAAATAATTGTCAGGCTGATCGAACGAGGTCAAATATAATATCCAACTACAACAGCAATTTGAAGTGCTTTTCCTACATTTGCACTTACTAACCAGAAAAATTCATATGACACTCATAAAATCAATTTCCGGCATAAGAGGAACCATTGGCGGAACTCCAGGCCAAAACCTGACTCCATTAGATATTGTTAAATTTACAGCAGCCTTTGCTACCACCATCGCCGAAAAAAGCCCAGGTAAAAAACTAACCTTCGTTATTGGTCGCGATGCACGTATTAGTGGCGAAAATGTTGAGCAGCTGGTAAACGCCACTCTTGTAGGCATGGGCGTAGATGTAATCAATACGGGGCTGTCGACAACGCCCACGGTCGAAATGGCGGTGGTACACTTTAAAGCTGATGCAGGGATAATTCTCACCGCAAGCCACAATCCCAAACAGTGGAACGCATTGAAATTGCTAAATGAGAAAGGTGAATTTATTTCAGGGTCGGAAGGTGAACGGGTGCTGAATTTAGCTGAAAAAGAAAACTTTACGTTTGAAACAGTTGACAACCTTGGCAGCATAAAACCTGACAACACCACCCTGAAAATGCATATCGATGCTATACTTAAACTTAATTTGGTAGATATCAACCTTATTAAACAAGCCAACTTCAAAGTTGTGGTAGACGGCGTGAACTCTACCGGAGGAATAGCTATCCCGCAACTGCTCAAATCGTTGGGCGTTTCTCAAGTTATCGAACTTTATTGCCAGCCAAACGGGCAATTTCCCCATAATCCGGAACCATTGCCAGAAAACCTGAAAGATATTTCATCCTTGGTTCAAACCGAAAAGGCCGACATAGGTATTGTGGTTGACCCTGATGTGGACCGTTTGGCATTTGTGATGGAAAATGGAAAGATGTTTGGTGAAGAATATACACTGGTTGCCGTTTCTGATTACATCTTGCAAAACACACCTGGAAATACCGTATCGAACCTAAGCTCCACGAAAGCACTGCGTGATGTAACCGAAAAATGGGGTGCTAAATACACAGCATCAGCGGTTGGCGAGGTAAACGTGGTAGAAAAAATGAAAGAAATGAACGCCGTTATTGGTGGCGAGGGAAATGGTGGAGTAATATACCCAAAACTACATTTTGGGCGTGATGCGCTGGTGGGTGTGGCTTTGCTGCTTACCTATCTGGCGAAAAAGAAACTAAAACTCTCGCAACTACGTGCCACCTATCCTAACTATTTTGTATCAAAAAATAAAGTTCAACTAAGGCCGGATATGGACGTCCCTCAATTGTACAAACGTTTGATCAATCATTACAAAGCGTTTCCAATATTAACTATTGATGGGGTAAAAGTCGAGTTTCCTGATGGTTGGGTTCACTTGCGCACATCAAACACAGAGCCCATCATGCGTATTTATGCCGAAGCAACATCTGCCGAAAAGGCACAATTGTATGCTGATGAAGCCATGAAAGTGATCGAATAAAGAATATATTAAGCAAGTTGATTACAATACTTTTGATGTGTTCCCACAAAAATTAATAAACAACCTCTGTTTCAATTCATTTCTTTGTTTATATTTGTGGTGAATAAAGGCACTAATTTCGCATGAAAAAACGAAAAAGAAAGTTTAAAAGTCTTAGTATTAAACTGTCTGCTAAGCAGATGCAGTCGTTGCTGAATTATTGCGAAGCAAGAAAAACCACTCCAAACAAATTGTTAAAAAACCGGATTAAAAACGTCACCGAAGGTTTTGACAAAAAAGTCCCAGCCAAGTTCTACACGCAGCATAACCAGCTCGATTTGTTCGACAAAGCTTCAGAAAGTCTGGATATGTTTGGCTAATTATCTGTTTTGATCAAATGGCAAGCGGTTGGCAATTGACCTACCCAACGTAATTTCATCAGCATACTGCAGTTCATCGCCAATAGCAACACCTCTGGCAATACTGGTGATGCGCACATCAAACATATTGAGCATTTTATAGATATAAAAATTTGTAGTATCGCCTTCAACAGTAGCCGAAAGTGCTAAAATCACTTCTTCTGTTTTTTGCTCATCTACCCTTCGAATCAAACTTGAGATAGAAAGATCGTTGGGTCCAATACCATCCATAGGATTAATAACGCCACCCAGCACGTGGTAATTACCATCAAACTGTGTTGTTTTTTCAATAGCAATTACATCACGTGTGTCTTCCACCACGCATATAATGTTGCTGTTGCGCCGTGGGTTGGCACAAATTTCACAAATCTCTTGATCAGATATATTATGACATCTGTTGCAAAAACGAATGTCGTTGCGCATGGCCACAATAGATTGCGACAGGTTTGTTGCATAAACTGGATTTTCTTTGAGTATGAAAAGAGCCATGCGCAATGCCGATCGTTTACCAATTCCGGGCAACCGCGACAGCTCATTAACTGCGTTCTCCAATAATTTTGATGAGTATTCGTTCAATTTATTATAGATTTTGCTGCAAAGGTAGTATGTTTGAAAAATATTTCACATCAAAAGTCAATACCAGATGAAAAAGATATGGGTCATTATAATCTCTTGTTTCGCAATTGTTAACACCGTATACGGGCAAGAATCTATAGAAAAAAACGGGCCATGGCAAAACATTTATCCAAATGGAAAAATCAAGACCCAAGGTCAATTTCAACAGGGTGTTCCTTTTGGTGAGTTTATCCACTTTTTCGAGGATGGAAAAACAAAAGCAATGGTCAATTTTAGCAATAGCGGCACTGTAACCCGAAGCACTACCTATTACCCTTCGGGAAACACAATGACTACCGGAAAATACATTAACAAGTTGAAAGACAGCATCTGGAATTATTATGCTGATAGCACTGACAAGCTTGTTTCAACAGAAAACTATATTTTAGGAAAACTTGAAGGGGAAAGTATCACCTACTATCCTGGTAAGAATCAGGTTGCAGAAATTGTTCCCTATAAAAATGGTATAAAACAAGGTCCATTGTTGAAGTATTTTCCAGATGGCAGCCTGATGACCCGTGGCAACTATAAAAATGGTCAACTAGATGGTGACTTTTTCCTCTATTACCCGGATGGAAAACCACAACTTACAGGTACTTATTGCAATGGAGAACAATGCGGCGATTGGGTTTACTACGACGAAAACGGTAAAAAAATGAAATATGAAGACTTTGTAAATCAATCATCGAAACCAATAGATGTGCCTGATCCTGATAAGGAGAACAAAGCTGGCCAACCGTTTTAACTATTAAAAAGACCAGGCAGCTCAGCCAACGAATCAATGACCATGTTGTGGCCAGAGGCCAACAGGCGTTTTTTACTTTGATGACCATTCGCAACAAGCACTACCGAAAACCCAAGTTCATGGGCCACTTCCAAATCGTGTAGAGTGTCGCCAATCATAACCATTTCATTTGGCTGCATTTCTAAACCCGAAATAAGGCGTTTACCAGCTTCTACTTTTCCTTTAGCATAATGGTCGTTAAGACCAAAAACCCCATCGAAATAGTGCTGTATTTTATTGTTGTTAAGCGATTTATCAAGTGTATCCTGTTCCATTGCCGACAAAACAAACTGGCTTAAACCTTTCTGCTTAAAAAACTGCAACGTGCTAATTGTCTCCTCGAAAAGTGAAATATCGGGTAATGCGCGTTGGTAATAATTGATAAACTCGTTGGCCGGCCCTTCAAAGGCCTCTTTGGCAAAATCAAATCCAATAGCACGGTAGTAATCAGCTACCGGAAAAGTAAACACTTCACGATAACGATGCTCATCAATTAAAGGTATGTTACGGATTTTCAGCAGCCTATTCATGCATGCAACACAAATGCCTACATCATCAAGCAACGTCCCATTCCAATCCCAGATGATGGTTTTAGTTTTTAACATACACACAAATGCTGCCTTAATAGCATTAAAAGCAGCTTTAAAATAAAATTCAGGAAAGTGAATTAAATCAGAATTTCAGAAAGGGCTATTCCTTTTCAGGTTCTTTCTTGGCCTTTGGTTTGGCGGGTGCTTTCTTTTTGGCAGCAGGTTTTTCGACCTTGGCAGCAGGTTTTTCAGCTTCAGCAGCTGGTTTCTCAACCTTAACAACTGGTTTCTCAACTTTAGCTACTGGTTTCTCAACTTTAGCTACTGGTTTTTCAACCTTAGCTACTGCCTTTTTTTCGATCTCTTCAACCGGTTTTTCTTCTACCTTTTTCGCTGGCGCAGTTTTCTTTACTTCAACGGGTGCGGGCGATACAAAAGTAGGAGTCCTCTTCTTTTGACGGTTTGCTCCATAAGAACCCATTATAATTTTTCCACGAACAGTTTTTTTATCTCCTTTTCCCATAGTAATAATATTATTATTTGCCTGTAAAATTAAGAAAAAAAGAGATGATAACCCGACAATTCTCGCTATAAAATATTTTTTAGGAGATCTTTTTCAAGACTTTCCGACTTTTTTATGGTGTTACGAAGCCATTGCAGGCGTATTTCCGACAACTCCTCCGCATCCAAACGCCATGGTATTCGCGACAACCGCAATCTTTGTGTTAGGGTATATAAACAAATGGCAGCGGAAACTGAAATATTGTAGCTTTCGGTAAAACCAACCATCGGAATACTCAAATAGTGGTCGGCATTGTCGATGGCATAGTCGGATAAACCAGTCAGTTCTGTACCAAAAACGAGAGCTATTTTGTCATTTAAGGGCAAGTCATCTGGGCTCTGGCTCTCGTTATTTAATGTTGTAGCCACTATTTTATAACCTTGCGACCGCAGCTCATGATAAGCTTCGGGCGTATTGAAATCCAAACCATTGTATTTATGCAGGTTAAGCCATTTAGAAGCCCCCAAAGCAACATCTGGGTTCACGTTGTATTCATTTGTGTTCTCAATGATGTGGACATCCTGAATACCAGTTAAATCGCATGACCTCAGAACAGCACTGGCATTATGCGGCTGATAAATATTTTCGAGCGCGATAGTTATATGTCTTGTTCTGTTGGCAATTACCTGATCGAATAACATCTGACGACGCGGCGTAACAAGCTTCTCCATCTGTTCAATCAAAATCAGTCGTGTATTATGGTCTGGTTGCATTTGATCAGGTTTAAGTGTCAAAAAAGAATTATTTCCTTAATCAGCTTTCTTCCCAACTTATGGTTTAACTCATCTGCGATTCGCTTGCGAACCATGTGTACTTCATTGCGCATAACCGACGAATCTAATGTGGCATAAAGTACACCATTGCGCACCTCCAGCTTGGTTGTATGCTTTGAAATAACACGGCCTACAACCTTTTCCCATCCCTCCATAAGCTTCACTGAATCAAGGTGATCTTTCCAACCATAAAGAAGAAGTAGCTCTTCAATAATTGCCTTCAACGGCTTATCTGTTTCCTTTCTTATCATGGTGTTTCCAGGTTTGCTTTGCCTTCGGTTACGTTAAAAATACGGTGATCGATGTCGACAGATTGAAATATTTTTTCGACACGGTAACGCTGTGTATCAGTAATAAAAACCTGTCCGAAATTGTTGCCACTCACCAATTTAATGATTTGCTGAACCCTGTCGTCATCAAGCTTATCAAAAATATCATCAAACAAAAGGATGGGTTTAAAACCTTTGATCTTGCGTGTAAACTCAAATTGAGCCAGTTTTAACGCAATTACAAATGTTTTTTGTTGTCCCTGTGAGCCAAATTTCTTGAGCGGATACCCCTTGATGGTAAAATCAAGATCGTCTTTATGAATGCCCACAGTGGTGTAGCGCACAGCCTTGTCTTTTTCTCGGAATTCGGCAAGCAAATCGCTTAACGGTTTTTCAGTTAACCGACTGCTATACTCAATGCCAACCCGTTCCGCATTTCCAGATAAAAATTGATAGAATTCTTCAAAAAGAGGATTAAAATCACGGATAAAAGCCACGCGTTTTTCGTGAATAGGCGTGCCAAATTTTTGTAGTCGGTCGTCTAAAACTTCCAGAGTTACCGCATCATAATAGTGCTTTTCGGCCATTTGTTTGAGTAGTGCATTACGCTGTTGCAACGATTTATTGTAACTGATGAGCAAATCCAGGTAAGCATGATCAAACTGACTGATAACACTATCGATATATTTACGCCGGAGTTCACTACCATCATTAATCAAATCGCGGTCGTATGGCGAAATCATGACCAAAGGAAAACTTCCGATGTGGTCAGCAAGTCGATCATATTCTTTCCCGTTGATTTTAAACACCTTACGGTGATCTGTTTTATAATAGCAACTTACATGATCCGGAGTATTTTCAGGATAATTATAATACCCATGAAGAGCGAAAAATTGCTGTTGATGTTTAATGTTTTGAGCGTCGACTAAATTAAAATAGCTTTTGCAAAACGAGAGGTAGTAAACCGCGTCAAGGATATTTGTTTTTCCTACACCGTTGTTGCCTGTAAAACAGTTTATTTTCTCACTAAAAGTAAGCTCTTCCTCACTGTAATTCTTAAAATTTGAAATGGATAATTTTTGCAAAAACATGTTATGAGCCTTAATTGCGAACGTTGTGCAAAGTTAATTTAATTGACCAAATAGTAGGCTGCTTCAACGTGATCCATACAAACAAAAGGCATGCAAGTATGTTACTCTCCGGTTTGCAAATGCAAACGCGTTTCCTTTGCTTTTAGAATACAAAAACCCTTGGGATTGGCTTTGATACATCGGGAAACATAATCAACAAACGCATCAACCACCTCAATTGTTTATAAATTAATATTTTAAATGACTATTTACCTACTTTTTCAAAGTTTAAGACATTGGCAAATTGAGGGTTGATCAAGTATTTTCCTTTTGTGTCAATCCATCCCCATTGTCCATTCTTTTTTACTTTGGCCATGCCATGATCAAACTCATCAACTTCGTCGTATTGGGGATTAATTATCCAGGATCCTTTGTTGTCGATGAAACCCCATTCTTTTTCCTTTTTGGCAGCAGCCATTTTTCCATTAAAATCCAGTACTTCATTAAACTGAGGATTAACAATATAGCTCCCCTTAGCATCAATAAATCCCCATTCTTTTCCTTTACGAATGGCCGCCAGTCCATCTGTAAAAGCCCTCACATCGCTAAACTGTGGATTTATGACATAATTTCCTTTGGCATCAATAAACCCCCATTCTTTCCCTTTTCTAACGGCAGCAAGTCCTTCGCTGAAAGGAACCATATCGTCAAATTGTGGGTTTACCAAAAATTGCCCTTTAGAACCAATAACGCCCCATTCTCCTTCTTTTCTAACAAGCGCTATACCATCATCAAACGGTGTAGCCCGCTCAAATTGAGGTTGAATAACCCAAGAACCTTTGCTATCAATATAACCCCAGTGCTTGTCTTTTTTTACTGCGACAAGATTTCCTTTAAAAGAATCAACTTCAGTAAACTGCGGATTTATTACATACTTACCTTCCTTATTGATAAAGCCCCATTCTCCACCTGATTTCACAGGACAAAGCCCGTCTTCAAAAGAAAACGCATCCTGAAACTGAGGATTTATTACCCACTTGCCCGTTTTATCAACAAAACCCCATTCTTTTGCTTTTCGCACGGCTGCCAGTCCATCGTTGAAGTCAAGAACAGCCTCAAATTGCGGATTAATAACAAACTGTCCTGTTTTGTCAATAAAGCCCCAATCACCATTTTTTCTGACGGCAGCAAGACCTTCACTAAAATCTTGTGCGTGTTCAAACTGAGGATTTACGGCCCAGGATCCGTTTGTATAAACAAATCCCCATTCTTTGTCTTTTCGAGCAGCAGCAAGGTATTCCTGCGAAAAAAGGCTAATGGAAAAAAAAGTAACGACAATAAATAACACAAGTGTTTTCATAGCATTATTTTTAAAAGTTCCAGCGAAATTAAAGATTTTTTTAGCTGGAAAACACGTATTTAAAAAAAATAGCTGTTTACTGGGATAGTGTTTTTGGCGGTCGCGCCCTACTTTTTGCCGAATGAATCAAGATCGAAAGCGAGCGTGAAATAATTCGGTGAGCCTACTAGGTTATAGGAAGATCTAGAGTAATTTATTTGGAACTTTGAGATACGCACGCCTATTCCCCAGCTAAAACCAACCATACCTAGCTTATCTTCAATTTTCCCTTCCTGACGACGGCGGTAGTTGTAGCCTCCGCGAAGTACTAGATTTTTCCCAATATAAAACTCGCCACCCACAATAAAATGATGCATGAGCTGGTCGCCGAACTTTGCAAACCCTTCCTGCTCCTTGGCTTCGCCAGTTACGGGATCAATGCCTCCTGTGGGATTTGCTGGATCAACATAAGTTAAGTCCCATTTTTCGATGTGATCGTATACAATTGAAAAGCGGAAAGGCACATGATCCAATCGTTTTGAAATAATGGCTTGTAGAGTAAATGGTAACGGGTCAAATGAGTTACCCGTATAGGCAGTTAACTGACTACCAATATTGCGGCCAACAAGCGACATTGTCCAACCCGACTTGCTTTGGTATGTCCCTGCAACATCTACAGCCAGTCCAAAAGAGTTGTACGTATCGTATGCCGAATAAATCACTTTTGCTGCGGCTCCTATCGAAAAAACAGAGTCTAGCTGACGCCCCCAACCAACGGTAAAGGCCATATCGTAAGCGCCAAATGTGCCACCTAACACTCCTGTTTCATCAGCGTAATCCAACTGTCCATAATCCATATACTGTAATGTGGCCAAAAAACTACCTGCTTTCTTGAAATCATTAGCAAACTGCACGCTGCCGTAGTTAGTGCCCTCAAACCAATGCACATAATTGAGCGCAAGGTTATTATCCATTTCAG
>CAYWNI010000113.1:0-9001 GCA_964459525.1 uncultured Lentimicrobiaceae bacterium
TCAATATGGCCGTGCTATCTGACTACCAGCTAAAAATTAGGGAGTTGGCCAAGCAAAAAACAGCTGATTCAATTAGCAGAATAGACCTAGAAAACAAGCTTCACAGTTTGAGCATTGCCGATAAAAGCAAGGAAAAGGAGTTGCAGAAACAGCTGCAGGAGATTGCCCTGCGTCAGGGGCAACAGGAGTCCATTAAGAAAGCCAGAATTGATTCCTTGCGTCAAAACACAAAAGGCTATCCCGTGTTAGGATTGCTTCGGGATACTTTGTTTTACGTGCATGCCAGAACAGGTGCATATAGTCCCTTAGAAAGAGCCCGTAATATTTCAAAAAAAATAAACCTGCTTTACAATGATGATTTTCTAAAAGTGGATTCTATTATTACCCAACAGTCGGAAAACACAGTCGAGATTGTTTATAGAGAAACCATTGTGATGAGTGTTTCTGAAACCGATGCGTTATTTAATAATATTTCGGTGGAGGAATTAGCCAGTCAAAATTGTCTCCTTATACGATCAGCAATTGCTAAAGCTAAAGTCGAAAATGGTTTTTCAAAACTGTCAGTAAGGATTGGTTTGGTAGTTCTTATCTTGTTGATTATTTGGTTCTTGCTATGGGCAATCGGAAAGCTGAATATCCGATTGATTGCATTTGTGCAAAAGCAAAAAGACAAATGGCTCAGGAGCTTGACGTATAAGGATTATACTTTCCTTACAGCCGACCAAGAGCTGAAAATGGTTTTCTTCTTGCTAAAAATAGTACACTGGGTTATCATTGCTATGATCCTCTACATCTCTTTTCCATTGGTGTTTAGCATTTTTGCTTTCACAAGGGGCTGGGCCGATAATTTGTTGCAATTGATTTGGTCACCTTTCAAAGGCATGTTTTTGGCCATCTGGGCTTATCTCCCCAATCTGTTTAGCATATTGGCCATTTATTTCATCATGAAGTACTTTGTGCGTTTGGTTAAATATATCTTTTCTGAAATTGAATCTGAAAAGCTTAAAATTTCAGGATTTCACTCTGACTGGGCTATGCCCACCTACAGCATAGTCAAGTTTTTGTTGTATGCCTTTATGTTTGTGCTGATTTTCCCCTATTTGCCGGGTTCCGATTCTAATATTTTCAAAGGGGTTTCGGTGTTTTTAGGCATCTTGTTTTCGTTAGGGTCGTCATCGGCTATCGCTAACATGGTCGCTGGTTTGGTGATTACTTATATGCGGCCTTTTAAAATTGGAGACCGGATTAAGCTGGGTGAAATTTCGGGCGATGTTGTTGAAAAAACCCTGTTGGTTACGCGATTGCGGACTATAAAAAACGAAGAAATCACCATTCCAAACTCCTCTATTCTTTCAGGAAATACAACCAACTTCAGTGCCTACACAAAAACTGAAGGACTCATCATTAGCACCCAGGTAACAATTGGCTACGATGTTCCTTGGAAGGAGGTGCATGCCTCTTTAATTGAGGCTGCCCTGATTACCGAAAAGGTGCTTCACCAACCAGCCCCGTTTGTTTTTCAAACCAGTCTTGATGATTTTTACGTCTCTTACCAACTGAATGTTTATACCCGTGAAGCAAACAAACAGGGGGTAATCTATTCTCAACTGCATCAAAATATTCAGGATGTGTGCAATGCGCGGGGAATTGAAATTATGTCGCCTCATTACCGAGGCCAGCGCGATGGTAATCAAAGTACAATTCCTTTGTCATATCTGCCAAAAGATTATGTTGCGCCCAGTTTTAATGTTGCGATAAAGTCTGCTGAGACAAAATAGCCTATTTTTACCCAGCGTGAAACGGCTCTTCCGTATGGTTGTTAAACCTCTAATTTTTACCCTATGAAAAACCTATATATTTTCTTTGTGTTTTTTCTTTCTTCTTTGTTTTTAAATGCACAAGTGGTTGAAATCAAAAAGGTGAAAGACCTTGTTTCTCAGTATAAAGCGGATGCGAAAGGGCCATATAAGGACATTCGTTGGTTTTGCAACGACGGTACCACGCGTCCACCTAACGAAAGGTGTCCTGAGCCTGGGGTTCAAAGGGCAAGGTACAAGGACGAGGTGAGCTTGCTGGCGAAAACTAACCACTTGTTTTTAGGTCAGATCTTGGCTACTACCGATGTGGTAGAGTTTTGGGATTTAGAAAATTTTCATTCTCAGATCAAGCAATATCAATTACAAAACTACCTACAACGATCTGATGATGGTTGGATTTTGAGGAAAGCCAGGTACTACCGAGGGGCATTTCAGGCAGAAGACGAAGCCAATTGGGGAGTGGGTTTTTATTTGTGGTTGTTAACCGACAACAAACAAGTGGGCGATAATTTTTACCTTATTCGGGAGTCAGCCAAAGATATTCCCCATCAGGGCGATGATAACCAAACACTGTTGATCCGTTCCTTGTCGAAGGAACTTTCGGATAGTGTACCTGCCTTTCTGAAGAT
Organism: uncultured Lentimicrobiaceae bacterium; assembly: GCA_964459525.1. Classification (GTDB taxonomy): domain Bacteria; phylum Bacteroidota; class Bacteroidia; order Bacteroidales; family F082; genus UBA6244. The sequence continues at coordinate 2,447 of CAYWNI010000113.1, forward strand.
TCGTGTTAAAATTCATGGGCAGCCTGAATTGTCTGATATGCTCGATGTTAAAAATTTCAGGAAGGCTAATCAATCTAAATTAACCACCAATCAATTAAACAAGATTGATGTATTGATTTCATCCATGGAAACGTATTACCAACCGGTAGATATGATCTCCATTGAGAGGTTTATGAAGGCTATTCCTAAAAATGTGGAGCCGGGCAAATCTATCCAACAACTGGTGGCTCGTTACAATCAGTTGACGAGTGCCCAAAAGGTTGCTGAATTATCAAACTTGCTTTGGGTAATTAGAACCAGCATCACCGACGTTTCAAAAAGTAGTGCACGCCTTGCTTTGTTGGATATCTCCCTCAAGCTGGAAGAAATCCTGCTCAGGGAGGTTAACAACTGGCCTATTATTACACTTCAGGATTTGTTGACCAAAACCTATTACTTGGGGATGGCCATGGCAGGAAGTGGCAACCTGGAAATTTGGGAGTGGAACGAGATTGCACCTCAACTTTTGCCTCCCACTGAAACAAATGCCATTTCAATTGAAAACTTGGTGGACAGAATGGATGCTTCTAGGCGCATGCTGGAATGGAGCGTAAGCATGACAAGAGGGGTGTATAAGGATGTTGTAGACTATTATGCGGGTTTTGAGCCCTTGGTTTATGGTTTTTATGACGACCGGGTACGCGCCTCGTGTTTATTGTATTTGGGTGATTGCGTGAGCGAAATGGGTGTGTTTCTTGCTAAAGAAGCCAGCCTGTCGAACAAAGTCATGAACATTTCAGGACAAAGTCATTTTAGAGGTATTAACCCGGGTTATGCCATGGGAGAGCTGGTGGTTGTTAACGAAGCCAGTGAGGAAGCCGAAGTTTCAGGTGATAAAATTTATGTGTTTAATCATCCACCTGCCGATTTAAAACCTGTGGCAGGCATCGCCACCGTCAGCGAAGGAAGTATGGTGTCGCATGTGCAATTGTTGGCCCGTAACTTGGGGATTCCCAATGCTGTACTTTCAGCCGAAAACCTTGAACAATTAAAAGCTTTTAGCGGACAAAAAGTGTTTTATGCTGTTTCAAATAAAGGTACAGTCATCATGAAACCAATAGCGGAAATGACTTCCGAGGAGAAAAAACTCTTCGGTAGCAAACAACGTAAAGACGAAAAAATTGCCGTTCCCGTGGAGCGCATCGACCTGAAACAAAAAAGCACCATCAACCTCCGAAATGTACATGCTGAACATTCGGGCATTTTGTGTGGGCCGAAGGCTGCCAATCTAGGTCAGCTAAAACTCATGTTCCCAAAACAGGTAGTGGAGGGATTTGTTATTCCTTTTGGGATTTTCAAGGAGCATATGGAACAACTTATTCCGGGTAAAAACATAAGCTATTGGCAGTTTCTTGTGGCCACTTTTGAACAAACCAGCCAAATGCGTGCTTCGGGTAAACCTGATTCCGAGGTAGAGAAATATACCCTCGACAGATTGGAAACGCTTAGAGCCGAGATTAAATCAATGCCCCTTTTGCCTTCATTTTTGACTGACATTGAAAAAGCATTTACTCAAATTTTGGGCAAGCCTATGGGTGAAATTCCAGTGTTTTTGCGCAGCGACACCAACATGGAAGACCTGAAGGATTTCACCGGGGCAGGTTTAAACCTGACCTTGTTTAATGTGATTGATAAAGAAAAAATTCTTCAGGGCATCAAAGATGTCTGGGCATCGCCCTATTCCGAAAGGAGTTATAAATGGAGGCAACGATATCTGTTAAATCCCGAAAACGTGTATCCTTCCATTCTGGTTATTCCCAGTGTGGATGTGGATTATTCCGGTGTGCTTATCACCAAGGGCATTCAAACCGACAACGACAACGACCTCACCATCGCCTTTAGTCGCGGCGCCGGGGGTGCCGTAGATGGTCAAGCTGCCGAGTCATATTTATTGACGGGTTCCGGAAGCAACGTATTGCTTTCTCCTTCCAGAGAAGCAATGGCAAACACCCTGCCGGCTGCGGGAGGTACAGGAAAACGATCCTATTCCTTTCAGCAACCCATTTTGTCACCAGAAAACTTGAATCAAATAAGGAGTTTTTCTAAACAAGTGTCCAGCCAGATGGCACAAAATGTCCACACCAATGCCTCTGGCCCATTTGATATAGAGCTGGGTTTTAAAGACAACAAACTTTGGTTGTTTCAAATTAGGCCGTTCGTCGAGAATAAAAATGCCCTGAAATCGGATTATCTGAAATCTATTACGCCCGTATTACCCAGCGACAAAAAGATTTTGTTAAATACCAAATTGTAATAGAATGAAAGCAATGAAAGTATTGTTGGTCGGCCTTTTGCTGATATCCACCCAGTTGGAATCTATGGCCTATCCATGGGATGGTTTTTCGCTTACGGGTATACGTCGATTATATCGGCTTCAGCTCATCATGAACGGGTTACTAAATGAAAAAAAACCTGTTCCAGGTGCGCAAAAAACCCTCGATCAGATACATTTGAACCTGATGAATTCCAAAGGGGACAGCCTGATCAGTTTCCCAATGGCTAACGCCGCTTTGCAAAAGTCAATTGCTTCACTCTTCCCCAACATGGATGAAAGCTATTCTGTTTGTGTGATGGACATTACGCCCGGGAAGCCCCTTCGCTATGCATCTCTTCAGGAGAAACGGGGTTTTATGCCAGGAAGCGTGGCCAAGCTTGCGGTGTTGGCGGGCTTGTTTGCCGAACTGGAAAAACTATATCCCGATTCGTTTGAGAAAAGACAAGAGTTGCTGAAAAGCAGAATGGTACGCGCTGGAAAATGGGCTAACTACGATGAGCATACCGTGCCAATTTATAACTTGCAAACCGATAAACTGGTAAAAAAAGTGGTGGTAGAAAATGATACTTGCTCGTTGTATGAGTGGGCTGATCACATGATTTCGGTGAGTAACAATGCGGCTGCCAGCATCGTGTGGAAAGAAGCCATCCTCATGCGGGCCTTTGGAGCAAACTACCCCCCTTCACCGGAGCAAGAAGCCTTGTTTATTAAGGATACACCCAAATCGCAATTGCGCGAAATGGCTATGCAAGTGGTTAACGACCCAATGCGAAAAGTGGGTATTTCCAAACAAGAATTCAATCTGGGAAGTATGTTTACACGCGATGCCAAAGCCATGGTGCCCGGTGAGGGCGGCACCATTGCCAGTCCTCTGGGCTTGATGAAATACTTGATTGCCATGGAACGTGGTCAAATTGTTGATTCAACATCTAGTCTGGAAATCAAGAGGTTGATGTATTCAACCGACCGAAGAATACGGTATGCGGCTTCCAATGCCCTCGACAATGCTGCCGTTTATTACAAAAGTGGCAGTTTGTATAAATGCCAGAAAGAGGAAGGCTTTGAGTGTAAAAAATACATGGGAAACATTGATAACTACATGAATTCAGTGGTAATTGTTGAGCAACCCGATGGTACAATCTATATGGTGACACTCATGTCTAATGTATTACGTAAAAATTCCGCAAACGATCATTTTGCCTTGGCCTCGCAGATTGATAAAATTGTACGGAAATAGCCTCGTTATTGTATCAATTCCGACATAGCCTTGCGTGCGAAGGTGTTAATTTTGATATTGCCATCATTCACATATCCTTCCAGCAAAGGGATATATTTTTTGTTGTTTAGTTGGGCGATTAGGTAAAAAACGGCCAGATTTATTTTTATATCCTTACCCGAAAGCAACAGAGAAAGACATTCAAACTCGTTAGGAACCTTTAGATTTAGATTTTTTATGGTGCTTTCTGAAATACTGTCAAGGAGTGCGGTTTCAACAATTGGTACCAACACGCGTTTGAGGTTCGATTCAAGCAGGTTGTCAAGAAATTCCACGGCGTTGATGCGCATGTCTGGTTTCGTACTCAACAATCCCTGATAGATGGTAAGGATGTCATCCGCCGGATATTTAAGCCCCAGTAACCTGAAAATACGTTCCAGGTTTCCGTCCAGTCTCCTTTCCAGCAATACAATTAAACTCTTTCTAGCTTCAGCTTGTTTGTTAGGAGCCGAGACACTGCCATGTATTGTGTTTTCACTGGCGGCAATCTGTGCATAGAGCGCTCCCAGTGTTTCCAGATACAGGTGCGCTTCTTCTAGAATTTTTTCAATCACCTGCTTTTTATGAAAACTCAATTGGGGATGATGGATTTTCAGGTTGTTGAGGGCTCGCAAGGCTTCCAGTCTTAGCCCTATGTTGTTGCTGTTGAGCAGGCCAAACAACATTTCCACCGATTGCTGGGTACCTATTCGTTCCACAATAGGCGGTATCTGATGAACTAAATCAGGGTTTTCGGATTCTTTTTCTAGAGCCAAAGTCAGGTAGGGGATTATTCCTGAGCCGAAGTTTAGCAAAGCGGTTCGTGCGCTTTCTCTGTGTTTTTCGCTAATTAAGAATGGCAATATGGAATCGATAAAATCAATATGCGTGGTTTGACCTGCAGACAGGATGGCCTGATTGACTACCTCAGCATCTTCATCACCCATCATTTGTCGCAGTAGGTGATACTGATTTTCTAACCCAGCCAAACACACTACCTTTAAAATGACGATTTTTCTGAACCTGATTTCCTCCGGGTTTTGCAATTGGGTTAGATCTGCTACTCTTTTGATGATGCGGTTTTCTATGTCAAATTTTAATTTCAATTCAGGATTGTCGCGGGTTTCGCTGGCCAAACTAACCATGGCAGCACCCCTAACCCGATAATCCTTGTCTTGTAAGTAATTATTAAGAAATTCTACCCGGTTTTCGGGCATGTGTGCGATAAGATACTCAAAAGCAGCAATTTTAACCGACTGGTTGGAGTCGTGAATTAACGGTAATACCTGATCCACAGCACGTTGATTTCGATAATAATACAAGCACCGCAAAGCTTCGCTGCGGATGTTGGCCGAGGGGTGGTCGATGAGTGCTTTCACCTCTTCGAAAAGCCGATCGTGTGGCATCTCCTTCACCTTTCGCAAAACAAATAAAATTTGCTGTTCGTTTCCATTTCTTAGCACCTTCGACAGACCACTGATGACTGATTCGCTGGAAAAATTCCATTGTCCTTTTTTCTCATTGATATCCTTGTTTAGATCCACCTTCAGTTTAAAAGAATGGAGATACTCCAGTCTGATTTTTCTGGAATAATAAAGCCAAACAGCTATCAGAATGATGATGATCAAGCTGATAAATCGTGTTGACAGATTGAGTCCGTTAACCACGAATATGAGAATTAAACCGCTAATTCCGGTAGCTGCACTATCAACAAACACGTCGATGAAACTTTTGGTTTGGTTTTTTATTTCCAAGGGTATTGGCAAAGCCATAAGCTCGGTGGCCGATTTGTTGACCGATTGTTTAAGACTACCGTCGATAAGTTTGATAAAGATGACTGCCCATAATTCAGGGAATATCAGCACCAGCAGTGCGCCTGTCAAAATCCCTAACGGAAGAATCACCAGCGAAGTGCCTACACCAAAAACCCCTACCACACGCCTGGTAAGAAATAGTTGAATAAACAAACTGATTACATTGAAAGTGGAAAACCAGAAGCCGAAGAATGCGGTAAGGTCATCGGGGTTGAGAATTTTGGCTGCAGAAATTGCACTAAATTGATAATCAACTAATTTAGCAACTATAACACCCACTCCGATGATTAGTGCCAGGTAGGTGAGGTGTTTTGATTTTCTAATCAATGCAAATGGGTTGGGGCCAAAGCCTTTTGTTCTTTCCTTTCTTTGGAATTTTGTTTGGTTGGGAAGTACCTCATTTTTCCAAATAGATTTTGTAATGGGAATGGTGAAGAACAGTAGAAAAGCCGCCACATAGGGCAGGTTTTCACTGCCTATCCAGTCGGCGATAATGGAGGTAAGGTACCCGCCGAAAATCCCTCCGGCAATGGCTCCGGCACCAATAAAGCCAAAAAGGCGCTTTGCTTCTCGCGGATTAAAAACAATGTTGGCCAATATCCAAAATTGAGAAGCCGCCAGCACTGCGAAAATGGCCACCCAAATATAGAACAGGTACAATACCCATCCTTCCATGAAGCTCAAGCGGAGCAGAATGCCAAAAGCCATCAAACTTCCCACCGACCAACTCATGGTTCGGATGATGATGGTATTGAGGGGCATTCGCGACAAAAGTCTGGAATATAGCAGCGACACCAATCCTGCAAAGATAGCCACCAGCACGAAAGCATTGGGCAAATTCTCAGCTCCCATATTGGCCAAAAACAACCCGTTTACTGCAGGTTTTACAATGAGCAGGGTAGAAATGATCAGGAAAATATTCAGCTGCATTAGCAAGGCACGCCTGTACTCGCCTTCGCGTATATCAAATACGTTTCTAAGTAGGTGCTCGTAATATTTTTGAAGGGTTTCCATGGATGATCCTGCCGAATAATTGGACAAAATTAATAAATCAAGTAGTCGGCCAGCGTATATTTCTTTTTATTCTAGTGATTGAGTACCTTTTCCATCTCCGTCACCAAATCTCGGCAAATTTTCTCTCCCTCCGGATCGTCAATAAGGGCTACGAGTAT
>CAYWNI010000114.1:0-8979 GCA_964459525.1 uncultured Lentimicrobiaceae bacterium
CGTGCTTATTGCCTCACAACTGCTTTGCAGCGAAATTTACGGGAAAGGTGTAATGCTGGGGGGATTCCCGGGCATAAAACCCACAGAAGTAGTGATAATAGGCGCAGGAACAGTGGCTGAATATGCGGCACGCACAGCGCTTGGCATGGGAGCTTCTGTAAAAATATTCGACAACAATATTTACAAGCTTCGCCACATACAAACAGTTCTGGGGCAACGTGTTTACACCAGCACGCTGTTGCCAAAAGAACTAAAATCGGCCATAAAAAGGGCTGATGTTGTGATTGCAGCAAAATACGCCGCTCAGGGCATCGCCCCATGTCTGGTAGCTGAAGATGTGGTAAAAAAAATGAAATCAGGATCAGTAATCGTCGACGCCAGCATCGACCAAGGAGGGTGTTTTGAAACATCGCGGCTTACCACACACAAAAACCCGGTGTATCAACTGCACGACGTTACGCATTACTGCGTTCCCAATATCGCGTCGAGCGTGCCCCACACGGCTTCTGTTTCACTAAGCAATATTCTTACTCCCATGATCATGCAAATTGCTGCTTTCGGTAATGTGCACAACATGATCAAACGCAATCCGCCTTTTGCAAAAGGGGTTTATCTTTACAACGGAGTACTTACCAACAAACACATCGGTAACCTCTTTGGATTGCCTGCGCAAGATCTTGAGCTGCTGATTTCAGCCTTTAACCAGTAGCAGAGCTTTTCTTTCTCGTTTTCCGAATTTTTCAATGTTAAAACCTGTTAACAATCCCGCCCTATTTTCGTGTGTATAAAAACCCAATCTTCATAACCTATTGTTAGCTCACAACTTACTACCCTACAACCGTTTAACATATATTAACAAGCAAAACACGTGCGTTTTTATACCTTTGTCAAAAAAAATTAATCCTACTTAATATGTTAGAGACAGATATTCGTGAACTTAACGAAAAAATCCAGCGTGAGAGTCAGTTTACCGATCTGATATACCTGGAAATGAACAAGGTAATTATTGGCCAGAAACACATGACCGAACGCCTGCTGATTGGATTGCTGGCCAATGGCCATATACTTCTGGAAGGTGTGCCAGGATTGGCGAAAACCTTGGCTATCAATTCACTCGCCAACATTATTGATGCAAAATTCAGCCGTATTCAATTTACCCCCGACCTGCTGCCTGCCGACTTGTTAGGAACGCTGATTTACAGTCAGAAAAAGGAAGAGTTCGTGGTGAAAAAGGGGCCGATATTCGCTAATTTTATTTTGGCAGATGAAATCAACCGCTCTCCTGCCAAAGTGCAGAGTGCGCTGCTCGAAGCCATGCAGGAACGTCAGGTAACTATTGGCGATACCACATATAAATTGGAAGAGCCGTTTTTGGTTATGGCTACGCAAAACCCGATTGAGCAAGAAGGAACCTACCCCCTGCCCGAAGCACAAGTCGACCGTTTTATGCTCAAGGTGGTTATCAATTATCCCAAAAAAGAGGAAGAGAAGATAATCCTTAGGCAGAACATTACCAACGCTTACTCGAAAACCAACAAGGTACTCACAACCAAAGAAATACTGAAAGCACGCGAGCTGGTGCGCGAGATTTATCTGGACGAGAAAATTGAAACCTATATTACCGACATTGTTTTTGCTACCCGCTACCCCAACGAATACAAACTGAACAAGTTCAATGGCATGATAAGCTATGGCGCTTCGCCACGCGCAAGCATCAACCTGGCTTTGGCAGCAAAGGCTCTGGCCTTTTTGCGGAGACGGGGTTATGTTATTCCTGAAGACATCAGAGCCATTGCGCACGATGTGCTGCGACACAGGATAGGCCTTACCTATGAAGCCGAGGCTGAAAACATCACCAGTGAGGACATCATAAACGAAATCCTGAATACGGTTGAGGTTCCCTAAATCGGAACTGCACTTTTAGCCTGATCGTTTAAAAACCAATAGCAAAGCCAGTGGAAGCACAAGAACTGTTTAAGAAAGTTAGAAAAATAGAAATAAAAACACGGGGACTGTCGAATCAGATATTTTCGGGAGAATACCACAGCGTTTTTAAAGGACGTGGGATGGCCTTTAGCGAAGTGCGTGAATACCAGTTCGGCGATGACATTCGGAATATCGACTGGAATGTAACAGCACGTTTTAACCATCCTTTTGTTAAAATTTTTGAAGAAGAGCGTGAACTCACCGTGATGTTGCTGATCGACGTTTCAGGATCGAATAACTTTGGCACGAACAAACAGCTTAAACAGGATTTGATTACCGAAATCGCGGCGGTTCTCTCCTTCTCGGCTATCAACAACAACGACAAAGTCGGTGTGATTTTTTTTAGCGACATCATCGAAAAATTCATTCCGCCAAAAAAAGGAAGCTCACATATCTTGCGCATTATCCGCGAGCTAATCGACTTTAAAGCCAAGAATACCGAAACCAACATTTCAGAAGCATTGCGTTACCTTTCAAACGCCATAAAAAAGAAGTCGACAGCATTTGTCATCTCCGACTTTATGGACCAAAATTTTGAAAAAGCTTTGCAAATAGCCAACTATAAGCACGACCTGATTGCTGTTAGGGTTACAGACTTACGCGAAAGCGAAATTCCAAACGTTGGTTTGGTTCGCATGCGCGACGCCGAAACCGGAGCATTGCAGTGGGTTGACACCTCCAGCGCGGCTACCCGCAAAGCCCTTCAACAATATGCCAGGGAAAAATCGAGCCAACTTGATGCAACTTTTGCTCGGGCAGGCATTGACGCCGTTAGGGTTTATACTGGCAATGACTATGTAAAACCGCTGATGAACCTATTTAAAAAACGTGAATCGAGAAGATAAAATGAATATAAAAAACAAAATATCTGTCGTAGCGTTGTTGCTGATTGGATTGTTATTGGCAAGCAATAGTATTATGGCACAAGGAGTTAGCGCTTGGTCAAAAACCGATACTTCAGCCATCATGATTGGTGAGCAAACCACGCTCGAAATCGGCATGACCATACCTGAAAACTACATGGTGGCATGGCCAACCTTTGGCGACACGCTTTCGAAAGAAATCGAGGTATTAAAAATACAGGAAATTGATACGCTGATCAATCAAGATTATCTAAAACTTAAGCAACTACTAACCATCACCTCTTTCGACAGCGGAACTTTTGTTATTCCTGCATCGGTTTTTAAGTATGCTAAGCCTAACGACACAACAGTTTACACAACTTCTACCGGAACGTTGTATTTGCAAGTAAACGTGCCGGTTGTAGACACAGCCCAGGCCATCAAGCCCATTGCAGGCCCCATGGGTGAACCGCTTACCTTTGCAGAAATACTGCCTTGGATTTTGATAGGGCTTGGTGTTGTTGCGATTATACTGCTGGCTATCTACCTAATACGCAAACTCAAACGCAAAGAACCTATTTTTGAGCGAAAAGCAGCACCCGCATTGCCTCCACACGTGCTGGCGATTAACAAACTTGAAGAATTAAGGTTAGCAAGGATTTGGCAACATGGCCAAGTAAAGCAGTACCACAGCAGCTTAACCGATATTATGCGCGAATACCTCGAAAACAGGTACTTGTTTGATGCACCTGAAATGACGTCTGACGAAATTCTGGCTGTTCTGAAAACCCGACAGGTAAACCCGGAAGCTTACGAGAAGCTCAGTGGCGTATTCTTTGTTTCAGACATGGTAAAATTTGCAAAGGCCCAGCCAACAGCCCTCGAAAACGACCTCAGCATCTCGCATTGTATCGACTTTGTAAATGAAACAAAAATAACCGAAACGGTAAATGAAAAAAATGCGGAGTCCTCAAACCCAGCACAACACAAATAAACTATCGACACCATGCATCTGTTAAATATAGAAAATTGGGCAAATCCTGAATACCTGTACCTTCTGCTTCTGGTACCGCTTTTGGTTGTTTGGTATTGGTTCAGACACAGAAAAGCACAGGCCGAGGTTGATTTCTCGGGGCTGGCTGCCTTTGCCCCCGTTAAAAACAGTTTCAAAACTTGGTTTTTACACAGTCTGTTTGCACTTCGCATGTTGGCTTTGGGAGCAATAATTATTGCACTGGCAAGGCCGCAATACAGCTCATCGCAACAAAACATACAAATTGAAGGTATTGACATTGTAATGACGCTCGACGTTTCGGGAAGTATGCTTGCCCGCGACTTTCAACCCGACAGGCTGGAAGCTGCCAAAAAAGTGGCACAGGATTTTATAAAAGGCCGACCTAACGACAGGGTAAGCATCGTTATTTTTAGCGGAGAAGCTTTTACCCAAGTTCCGCTTACCACCGATCACGATATGATTTCAAATCTTTTTGAAGACATTAAAAGCGGTATGATAGAAGATGGTACGGCTATCGGCGATGGGTTAGCGACTTCGGTAAGTCGGCTCAAAGATTCAGAAGCTATTTCCAAAGTAATTATCCTGATTACCGATGGTGTAAACAACTCCGGCTCTGTCGACCCACTTTCGGCTGCCGAGATGGCTAAAATGTTTGGCATCAGAGTTTATACCGTCGGCATAGGAACAATGGGTATGGCTCCTTATCCTGTGCAAACGCCTTTTGGTGTTCAAATGCAGCAAATGAAAGTGCAGATTGATGAAGAGTTGCTTCAGAAAATTGCTGAAATGACTGGAGGTCAATATTTTCGTGCCGACAACATGAAAAAACTTGTCGCCATATATGATGAAATCGATCAAATGGAAAGAAGTAAAATAGACATCCAGGAATTTAAAAAGAAACATGAGTCATATTTGCCTTTCGCGCTAGCTGCACTTTTGTTTTTTGTATTAGAAATAACGCTCAGATACCTGTATTTAAAACGTATTCCTTAACCACGATAACACTTAAAATATGATCAGATTTGCACATCCCGATTACTTTTACCTGTTGTTGATTCTGCCGGTTTTGCTGGTGTTTTTTCTTTACAACATGCGTTGGAAAAAGCAAGCCATCAAGCGGTTTGGTGATTTTAACATCATTCAAAAGCTTATGCCCCGAAGGTCGAAAGGCAAGGGCGCTATTAAATTCCTGTTTATCATCACCGCCATGTTTTTCCTTATTGCAGGCATCGTTGATCCGCAAATTGGCTCTAAACTTGAAAAGGTAAAACGTGAAGGTATCGATCTTTTTGTCGTTCTCGATGTATCGAACTCAATGCTTGCCGAAGACATTAAGCCAAACAGGCTTGAACGAGCCAAGCTAGCCATCTCAAACCTGCTCGACAAATTGCAGGGCGACCGTATTGGAATTATCATCTTTGCGGGAAATGCCTATAAACAGCTGCCTTTGACCACAGACTACTCTGCAGCACGTTTGTTTTTATCTGTCGTCGACACCAAGATTGTGCCCACGCAGGGAACAGCCATCGGGGAAGCCCTGGATATGGCTACCTTATCATTTGGCGAAAGCGACCACAACAAAGCCATTATCGTGATAACAGATGGTGAAAACCACGAAGATGACGCCATACAGGCAGCAAAAGCTGCCAATGAGCTGGGGATAAAGGTGTTTACCATCGGCATGGGCTTGCCCGAAGGGGCTCCCATCCCTATTGCGGGCAACGGAAACCAAAGAGGATTTAAAAAAGACCGTGACGGCAAAACGGTGATTACCAAGCTCGATGAAGACATGTTGCGCAAAATAGCTGCTTCAGGAGGCGGTGCTTATGCCCGCGCCAACAATGCCAGCATTGGCCTAACAAAAATTTTTGATGACATAAACGAAATCGACAAAAAAGAAATTGAAACACGGCAGTTTACAAACTACGAGGACAGGTTTCAGTTCTTTTTGTGGTTTGCGCTGGCTTTTCTCATCATCGAGCTGCTTATTGCGGACCGCAAAGCCAGTTGGGCAAACAAGTTCGATTTTTTTGGTAAATAGACACGTAGAAAAATGAAAATATTTTTGATCATCGGCATACTTTTTTGGTCGGTTCTTGGAATTGCCCAAAGTGAGAAAAAACGCATCAGAGAAGGAAATGATTTGTTTGAAGAAGGCAACTTTTCGCAAGCAGAAGTGGAATACCGCAAAGCGCTCGAAGCAAAGCCAAGTTATCCAAAAGGCACTTTTAATCTAGGTGACGCCCTTTATGAGCAAGATAATTTTGAGGAATCGGCAAAATTATTCAGCGAAGTTACCGAAAGCAACCTGAACGACCTAGACAAGAGCAATGCCTTTTACAACCTTGGCAATTCATTTCTGAAAGAAAAAAAATACCAAGAAAGCATCGACGCATACAAAAATGCACTGCGCCGAAATCCTGATGATGAAAACGCCCGCTATAACCTGGAATATGCCAGACAGATGCTGAAGCAACAGCAGCAACAGCAACAGCAACAGCAGAATCAAGATCAGAACGAGGATAAAAAAGACCAAGAAGACAAAAAAGACCAGGATAAACAGGATCAACAGGATAAAAAAGATCAGGAAGACAAAAAAGACCAACAGGATCAAAACAAGGACCAGCAGGACAAAAAAGACCAACAAGATCAAAAAGATCAAAATAGCCAACAAAAGGATCAACAAAATCAGGATCAGAAAGATCAGCCTCAGCAGATTTCAAAGCAAGATGCCCAGCGCATGCTTGAAGCCTTGAAAAATGATGAGAAAGCTACCCTACAAAAACTACAAAAAGAAAAGGCCAAGGCCGTTAGGGGAAGCAAATCGGATATCGACTGGTAGGATGATCATAAACCATGACAGAAAAAAAGCGGAATGCAATTTGCTAGAAACAATAATAATATTTTTTCAAACCCACCCGTTGCGTACAATAGTAGTACTTTTGAGCGGCAAAGTTTTTTTAACATGATAATGAAACGCATCTTATTTACTGTTCTTTTAGCTTGTAGTTTTGTTTTACAAGCACAAGACGATCTGCGGTTTACGGCTTCAGGAAAACAGGTTGTTCAGGAAGGCGAGCGGTTCAGAATTGTTTTTGAAATAAATGGCAACGGTGAAAATTTTATGGCACCAAACTTTGGTGGCTTGCAAGTACTTTCAGGCCCAAGCGCCTCAACCAGCTCAAACATACAATATGTAAATGGGCGCATGAGCAAAAGTTTTTTGGTGAGCTACACCTACATCGTACAAGCTGGAAATAAAGGAGATGTTACCGTTGGGGCAGCATCCATTTCGGTAGATGGGAAAACAATCCGTTCTAACACGCTCAACATCAAGATTATTGAAGGAAATACCGGCACTACTTCAAACACAAATTCAAGCACTCAGCAAAAATCGAATGCGCAGGAAGATGGAGTTCTGCAAAATGATGACGTATATATAACCGCCTCCGCAAGCAACCTCAATCCTTATCTCGGCGAACAAATTATCGTTACCTACAAAATTTACACCCGCGTCCCGGTTTCAAATCTAACCATCGAAAAACTGTCGTCGTTTAATGGGTTTTGGTCGAAAAGCCTCATGGACGACAATGGGCAATACCGGCAATCGACGGAAGTTATAAATGGCGAAGAATATGTTACTGCCGAGATCAATAAAGTAGCCCTATTTCCACAAAAAACAGGCCCACTGGTTATCGAATCGGCTGAAATTGGTTGTACCGCACAATTGAGGGTGAAAAACAATTCGAGAAGAAGCAACGATCCATTTGACAGCTTTTTTAACGATCCTTTCTTTAACAGAAACGTAAAGAATATCACTGCCAAATTAAAATCAAAACCGCTAAATATTACGGTACAACCCCTACCTCAACAAGGCAAGCCCAAAGACTTTACAGGAGCTGTTGGCGAATTCAAGTTTATAAGTAATATCGACCGAACCACCTTACAGGCCAACGATGCCATGAACCTAAGCATTGAAATTAGCGGAAAAGGAAATATTGACCTGATAACTTTACCGGAAATTAATTTTCCGGTTGATTTTGAATCGTTTGAACCAAAAGTCACCACCAATGTAAACCCTACCGCCTCAGGACTTTCTGGAAAGAAAAAGTTTGAATATTTAGCCATACCACGTAATCCTGGAACTTTTACCCTTAATCCTGTAATATTTAGCTTCTTTAACCCTAGGACGAAGAACTACGAAACTTTTTCATCTGAGGCTTATACAATTACGGTTGAAAAAGGTAGCGGAAACGGCGGAAATATTACTTACAGTTCTTCGGCAAAAGAAGACATACAGTTTATCGGAAAAGACATACGGCACATAAAAACCGAAAACGAGCCTTTGAAAACAGTAGAAAATTACTTTTTTGGATCGGTCATGTTTTTTGTTCTTCTAATTATTATTCTGGTGCTGCCTGTCTTGTTTATATTTTTCTGGAAACTACGGCAAAAGCAACAGAGCAACATTTCCAAGATTAAAAACAAAAAAGCCAATAAAGTTGCCAAAACACGACTGCAACAGGCTGAGAAATTCAAAAAGGCGAACAACGACAAAGGGTTTTACGACGAAATTGCACAAGCCATCTGGGGTTACATTGCCGATAAATTCAATTTAAGCTTATCGGAACTGTCAATCGAATCGGTTAAAGAATCGCTTACCAAACAAGGAGTTGAAGATGTTATAATCGACAATTTCACACTAACCTTAAACAACATCGAGTTCGCTCGGTTTGCCCCTGGAAATGCCAGCGACAAAATGGAATCTGTTTATAACGAGGCCATTACAGCAATTACACAGGCCGAAAAGGCATTAAAATAGAAGCTATATGAAAAAAGGAAGTAAACACATTTTAGTTTTTCTGGCGTTGATAGCATCATTTTATTCATTTGCCTACACGCCTGATTCGCTCGTACAAATTGGTAACCGCGCCTATAATCAAGGGCTATATGATTCGGCTCTGCGCATTTATCAGCGTGTTGCGTCCGAAAATTTGCATTCACCACAGCTGTATTACAACATGGGCAATGCCTTCTTCAAAAACAACGATATTCCATCTGCCATTCTTTATTTTGAAAAAGCAAAAAAACTTGCACCACTCGACGAAAACATCCAATACAATTTAGATGTTGCCA
>CAYWNI010000115.1:0-8929 GCA_964459525.1 uncultured Lentimicrobiaceae bacterium
AAGCGTCATCATCTGGAGTATCATCTAAGTGAATCTGACGACCAAAAGCAACATGTACCATGCCTTCGTCATCAATGACGATAGCGTTGTATCCATCGCCACCACCACACTGTGGTAAGTTTCCGCCATTTCCATCAAAAAATGGATCAGGACTGGCATAGAAAGTCATTCTTTCCCAGTTGTCGCCACCATCAGTTGACTTCATTACAATACCATCGGCGATGCCACCAAAAGCAACAAAAGCGAGATTGTCGCCAACAGGTTGAGCCCAAGCGTAATCATCACCGCCCCAACCTTTGGTATAGTCGGCGCCGGTACCTTCAAGAATAACATTTTCAGGATCCCAAGTTAGACCACCATCAGCTGAACGAGAATAAAGCAAAGCCATTGTTAAATCTTCGTAAACAACGGCGTTTCCAGCACAGGCAATAACATGAATAACCTCGTTGTTTTCACCAGAGGTAATCATTCTGGGCCACAACAAATCAGGCACAGCAGTGGGGCCAGCCAAAGTAAAATGATTCCAATCGCCTTCGCCTTTATTTTCGCGCCAGCTAAATAATAAACCATCAGCGCTAGTGTGGGCGACCACAATTTCACCATTTTCACCGTAAGGGGAAATACTTGGCCAACCAACGCGTTCGTCTTCAATTCTTTCAGCTGGATAAGCACCCCAATCACTACCGTCATAATAGTTATAACCTGTTCCACGGTCAGCATAAGCTGTGGGGGTCATACCACGTATCCATGTAGCAGCAATGGTTCCATCATCAAAAGCATAAATTCTGTTGGCCATGCTTGAGTTTGTCTGCAAATCGTACCATGTTTCACCTACAATAATGTCGGCAGCCCTTTCGGCGGCCACAGTTGTGTTGATTTCACCTGTGAAATCCATCATTGGCTCACTGGTCATCATTTTATCCGTTCTTTTCACATTTTTGTACCAATCTTTTGGTGCATACTGTGAAACCTGTGCTACAGCGGTACCAACAAAGCTAAGTACCAGAGCAAAAAGTAAAATTTTCTTCATGTTTCAATCAATTAAGTTAGCAATTTGATTATAAAATATATGAAGTACAAACATAGTACTATTTTTTGAAATTAAGAAAAATGAATTTTTCTTCACCAGGCATCTGTCGGCCTCGAAAAGTGGTATCCGTCGGTATATAACAACAAAAAAAGGTTGCCCTGAATTTGGGCAACCTTTTTTTATCGATTTTTAAATGCTATTTAACAAGCATTTTTTTGGTAACAGAATTGTTTCCAACCGAAATGGTGTAGAAGTACAATCCTGTGTCAAAGTCGGATACGTTTACAGTAAAGGCGTGAGCACCAAGTGTACGACCAGAGTTAGAAGCTGTGTACACAACCTGACCGAGCACATTACTAACTGACAGCTGAATAGTTCCAGCCTTCTGGGTGTTAACCAGAATTACAGTTTGGTCAAATGCAGGGTTAGGACTGTTTTGGGAAACTTCGAAAGATTGTTCCAAGACACCCCCTGTTGTAACAGCCAACGGACTTACAGCTAGGTAAACCATGTTATTCAAAACAGGATCATGTGATGGCGGATCTGGCTGATTACTATTTCCGGGCATATTATCTGTTTGGTACAATACATGATATTTATTATCCACCATTGATTGGGCGGCACTAGGATACACACATTCGCTAAAAATATGGAAAACATCGCCGGTATAGTCAACAAATTCACTAAAGATGCCATCTCCCTCGGTAAACCTACCCCAGATATGACGGAAATTATTTTCACTGTTATCAAATCCAACCGAAACTGCCGAATAAAACACCTGAACTATTTTCGTGTTGTTTTCATCACGGGTAATAACCAATTGAGGCATAGAGGTTAAAGACGCATAGTAAGGAGCAATTCCAACCAAAGTATCCTCGCCATTATCCTGTGTCCAAGCAGCGAGATTACCATTTTGATAAAGGTTCATAGTTGTCCAGTCTTCGGGTAGAATATCAGATTGCAGCATAGCAGTATCCAATGAAGGCATAGTTTCGTTCCAATACACCAAACCATCAGAATAAGGATAGTAATAAGGGCCACCACCATCATCATCGGAGTGAATTTGTCTTCCAAAAGCAACATGAACGAGACCTTCATCATCAATAGCAATGGCATTAAAACCATCACCACCACCAAATGGAGGAATAATTGTTCCATTTACAAAAAACGGATCACAGCTTGCATAAGCAACAATTCTTTCCCAATTATCACCGTCATCATTTGATTTCATAACACTACCATCTTTTATTCCCCCGAAAGCAAAAAAGGCAATGGTATTGCCAACCGGTTCTGCCCAAGCATAGTCATCGGCACTCCATCCATTGGTATAATCTGCGCTTATTCCTTCCAAAACAGCGTTTTCCGGATCCCAAGTAAGTCCACCGTCAGAGGATCTTGAGTACAACAATGCACCGTCTAAGCCCTCATAAATTCCACCGCCATTTGCTTCATCAGCAATCGCAGCAATCACATGAATAATTTCATTGTTGTCGCCCGATGTAATCATACGTGGCCATAAGATATCTTCAAAACCTGTGGGGCCTACTAAATTAAAATAATTCCAATCACCTTCGCCTTTGTTTTCGCGCCAACTGAAAACAAGACCACTTGCTCCTCCAGAATGGGCACAAACAATTTCACCATTTTCCAAATAAGGGGCATAGGTAGGCCATCCAGTTCTAACATCTTCAATTCTTTCAGTGGGATAAGCTCCCCAACTATTACCATCAAAGTAATTGTAGCCAGTTCCTCTGTCGGCATAACCAGTGGGTGTCATACCTCGAGTCCAAGTGGCACCAATAGTTCCATCGTCGAAAGCATGGATTCTGTTCGACACAGATGAATTTGATTGTAAATCGTACCAAGTTTCACCAACAACAACATCAGCAGCCTTGATATTCGCTACCGTGGTATTAATTTCACCTGTGTAAGTAAATTCTTGGTCGTCCGCCACAATCTTTTTGTCGACCTTTTTGTAGGTTTTGTACCAGTCTTTAGGTTTGTATTGGCTAAACTGAGCCATACCAACGCCTACGAAACAAAACGTAAGCAATAAGAGTACTAATTTTTTCATACTGATTTAGATTAAGTTAAACTTCAATTACCCACAAAGGTAACAAACTTTCTCGTTAAAAATCAAAATGATAGCAAAACTTGAAGAATAAAATAGGGATAAACGACAAAGACCCACCGTGTTTTAAATACGGCAGGACTTTGTTGTTTGCAATAGCAATTATTACAGCTTAGAGAAGTATTTTCCTGATTTATAGTTTTCGACTCCTTTATTAAGGAATTTCACAAACTCATTTACATCCAAATCGTAAGCGCGAGGTTTTGCCAGCACCTCGCCATCATGGCCAAGCAAAACGTAATAAGGCTGTGCGTTTACGCCAAATTTTGTTTTTTGAAAATCAAAATTCTTCTCACCCAGGGTTTTTTTCATTTTGCCATCATATTCTGATTTATACCATTCTGATTCGGGCAGAACAATCTTTTTATCGTCGACGTACATAGCCAAAATAATGTAATTGTCACGAAGTATTTCCAGCACTTTTGGATCAGACCAAACATTGGATTCCATTTCGCGGCAGTTCACACAGCCATGTCCTGTAAAGTCGATAAAAATAGGCTTGTTTTGTTTTTTGGCACATGATAACGCCTGGTCAAAATCGTAATAACCATCTAGACCATGTGGCAAGTGCAACGATTCGCTGTGCTTGGCTGGCTCACATATTTCGCGAGGTTCGACACTGTTGCTTCCCGACCCTGAATAAAGTTTTACGTTATTACGTACCACAGCATTCAAATCGAAATCATGGGTTGTTTGAGGAGGTGTCCAACCCGACAATGCCTTTAGCGGTGCGCCAAACATACCGGGGAAAAGGTAAATAACAAAGCTAAAGGTAATAATGGCCAAAATCAAACGGGGAACTCCCAGGTATTTGACGTCGCTGTCGTGCGAGAATTTAATTTTCCCCAGTAAATAAAGCCCCATAACAAAGAATATGGCAATCCAAAGTGCGATATACACTTCGCGATCGAGAATACCCCAATGGTAGGTTTGGTCGGCAACGCTTAAAAATTTCAAGCCTAAAGCCAGTTCAATAAATCCAATAACCACTTTCACCGAATTAAGCCATCCGCCAGATTTTGGCAGCTTGTCAAGGGCAGCCGGGAAAATAGCAAACAAGGTAAAAGGAATGGCGAATGCCAGCGAAAAGCCTAACATGCCTACGATGGGCAAAATAACCTCACCTTGCGTTGAAAGTGCCAAAATAAATCCGGCGATAGGTGCTGTGCATGAAAAAGACACCAAAACAAGGGTAAATGCCATAAAAAAGGCACCCAAGTATCCGCCTTTATCGGCTTGTTTGTCGGAGCTGTTTACCATCCACGAAGGCAACACAATTTCGAACATGCCAAAAAATGAAGCGGCAAAAACCGTGAACAGTACAAAGAAGAAAATATTAGGCAACCAGTGTGTGCTCAACCAGTTGGTAAACGATTCGCCCAATGCGATAGAAACGATAGTACCTACCAAGACATAAATTATAACGATAGAAATGCCATAAACCAGCGCTTTGGTAATGGACTTGGACTTATTTTCGCTGCCATGCATAAAATACGAAACCGTGAGCGGAATCATGGGGTAAATACAAGGTGTCAGCAGAGCAATGAAACCGCCACCCAAGGCAACAAAGAAAAAGGCCCACAGCGACATCGTTTTGTATTTTTCCAGGTCATCGACAGGAGCTTCCATCTCGTCCTGACCTGAATCAGAAATAGTTTGTGCCGAAGCAACGCCATCACTTTTTGCGCCTAGCGTAAAGCTAAACTCAACATCTTCAGGAGGTAAGCATTTGGTATCGTCGCAGCACATGTAGTTGAGGTAGCCCGAAATGGTGGCCAATTCGGCAGTGAGCACAACCCTTTGCTTAAATACAGCTTCGTTAGCAAAATACTTTAATACCATCTCGAAGTTGGGATCGTATTCTTCAATAACCAGACTGGATTCGGAAACTGCGCCATCAAGTGTAAAACCAGTTCCTTCGTTAAACACAAAGGTGGTGGCTGGTGGCGACATCGGAATGTCCTGTGAATATAGATGCCAATGCATGTCGATACTGGCTTTAAAAACCAAATCATATTCTGTTTCGCTAACTTGTTCGTGCGAAAAACTCCATTTTACAGGTTCCAGTATTTGCGCCTGTATCCGACCAAATAAGCCCAGTGCAAGGAGTAAAATTAAAAAACGTCCCTTCATTTCTATTTATATTAATTCTTAATTACAGAATCTGCAAAAATAACATCATTTATTTAGACGACATTCCATATTTGGTTCTATTGACAACCTTTAACAAATAAATGTTGCAGACTTAGGCAAGCGAAATGCGGTATATCCTTTTGGTTTGGGCTGTAAGTTTGGCATGGCCTGAAACGCGGTAGCCAATTACCCACAAGATTGTTTTTCCTTGTGCGAGCACAAAAACCCGATTTTTGTCCCATTGACTCACTTTTTGGTCGATAAGCAAATCGCTTACCAGTTTTGATCCTTTCATGCCAAATGGCTGAAACCTATCGCCCTGCTGCCATGGGCGGATGGTAAGCGGAAATTCTAAGCCATCGAAATCAAAAAGAGCTGTGTCCGAGTTTGTTTTCCATGATAGATCAGGCGAAAGCGGAATTTTTTGAAAAGTGAGGTTTAAAGGATGTGAAATGACAGTGGCACCTGCTTCAACGGATACTGCTTTCGTATATTTTTTCGGCTCAACCTTTGAAATAAAAACCTTTCTGCGGTCGATGAGCAAACTGTGGCTTGGTGAAAAAAACACCTTTCCAACCTGCGAATTTGTAATGGCTTCTGCCGCCGACTGCAATTGTTCCCGATTAAACCCAAAGTCGTAGAGCAAATAGAACAACCACGTTTTTAGTGGTTTCAAAGTTACGAGGCCCTCGATATTAACCGAGATTCGTTCGCCGAAAGGCTCAAAAATTTCAGCCTGTTTTAAACGAACAACCTGGTCGAGCATTTCTTCCGTATCGCGCAAGTGAAGCATACTTTTATTTAGTCCGGAAACAAAACCGGGCATCACCTCCTCTGCCACAGGCAAGAGGTGGTGACGAATTTTATTGCGCAAATAGTTGTCGCTCAAGTTAGACGAATCGGTACGAAAAGCCAAATTGTGATCGGCAGCATAAGCTTCTATCTGGTTTCTGGAAGCAAAAAGCAGCGGACGGACGATTTTGTCGTTCACCAAAGGAATGCCCGAAAGCCCTTTTAGTCCCGCACGGCGGTTCATGTTAATAAAAAAAGTCTCTGCCTGATCGTCGGCATGGTGCGCCACCGCAACTTTTGTAAAGCCCTGATCCTGACACAACCTTTCAAAATAGGCATACCTAATTTCACGGGCAGCCAATTGCGTGTTCAGGTTGTGTTCGTGGGCATAGACTTTGGCATCCACCTCCATTTCAAACAAGGGTTTCTCCCACAAGTCAGCCAACTGGCGCACCAACACAGCATCGCCGTCAGATTCTTCGCCACGTAATTTAAAATTAACATGGGCGAGCGCAAATGAAACTCCCAGTTGCTTCAAGCCATGCGCCAGCACCACCGAATCGACCCCGCCACTCACAGCCACCAATATGCTATCTTCTGCTGAAAATAGATTATTTAGCGCGATATAAGCCTGCATTTGTTCCGTTAAGGGATCATTCATTTCCATTATTTTTTTACAAACCGACGACCTTGGGCAATTAAGTCAACCAGCTGAAAGCTAACATCTGAGAACAAAATACCGGCGTGAGCGTTACGCTCAATGTGGTAAATGGCCTCGTTAAAAAGTACTGCAATACGCGCTTGGTTGCTCTGGTTGATAAAAGGCGCAAATTTTTGCATAAAATCCAGTTCCTCTCCGGCAGCTTTTACCAGCTGATTATTGCCATGATTTACCGACAAGGTATTGTGTATAATATCAAGACCATACCTTAAAAAACCCTTTTGACGCTCTCTGCCCAACTTGGCCAACTCTTGGTTAAAACGGTGAAGCTCGGTAAACGTACCGGGTTTATAGCATATCCGAAGCCAGTCGCGGAAAAGAGTAAAGTTTGATTGTGCCTCGTCGGCGTGCTCCAGAAAATCGAGTGCCGCATTGAGATTGCCGTTGGCTTGAACGGCTATTTTTTCAGCTGTAACTGGGTCAACATCCTTACTTACAAGCCACTCACCAACAAGCGTATCGCTTATTCGTGGAATTTTAACCAGCTGGGCACGTGAGCGCACTGTGGCCAAAAGCAGCTCATAGCGTTCTGCGATAAGCAGGATCAGTGTGTTGGCAGGCGGCTCCTCCAGTGTTTTGAGCAGCTTATTCGAAGCTTGATCATTAAGCTTTTCTGCCACCCAAATAACAATAACCTTGAATTTTGCCTCGTAAGCTTTCATCGACATTTTACTAACGATATCCGCAGCATCGCGCACGTAAATAGTTCCTTGTTTATTGCCAACGCCCAGGTAGTTATACCAATTACTTTGCGTAGCATAACCATTATTTTTGGTGAGGAAAGCACGCCACTCATTGAGAAAAAGTTCCGATTTGGGGTCTTTTTTTACCGAATCGGTAGAGGTGGTAGGAAAATAAAAATGCAGATCGGGATGGGCCAGTTTTTGGTATTTTTTGCACGAAGGACAAACGCCACAGCTATCGGTTGCGGTGGGAGCGGCACAATTTACATATTGCGCAAAGGCACTAGCCAGCGAAAGTGCCCCTGAACCCTCAGATCCAAGAAAAAGTTGGGTGTGGGCTAGCCTTCCGTTGCGAAAACTGGTAAGCATCCGTTCTTTTACTTCCTGTTGACCAATGACTTCCTTAAACTGCATGACGATTACCTTTAAAAGGTAAAAATAGGAAAAAAGTAATCAGCTCTTGGACAATTGTCAGTTGGCAAACTAAAATGACCTTTCAGAGAAAAGCCAAACACTTTGTCACCCTTGCTGAAGCATAGTGACACTGATAGGCCAAACTTTATTGATCATTCAAATTGGCGCGCACCAGCAAGGCCGTTGACAACGCTGACATAACCAGCTTTTGTTCTGCAGATGCAGACTCTGAAAAAACCACTGTGCCTTTGTTATAAAGTGAAACAGCGCCAATAGGTTGCTCACCAATGCGAAACACAAAACCCTGTACAACACCTTGCAAAAAGCCGGGGATTTTTTTTCCTTCGAGTTCAGTAATAGCATACAGTTCAATTAATTCCGCATTGCCATGCCGGATAAAACCCGACGAAACAGCGTTTTCGGGCTTCGAGTCCGGATCGATAATAACAAACTCCCAGGCTAAAGAATCGGTTTCGATGCTAATGCTACCAGTGAAACAGTTTTTAAAATCAACACCCACCGAAAAAAGGTTTCTTATCACCTCCAATTCAGCCTTTGAAAGCTCTCCCAGGCAAGCTACTTCGGCTTGCGACTTATCGGGTGCAAATTGGGTAAAGCTAAATTTCTGACTCGATTTGCTAACAGACTTCATCCCCGAAGTAAAACCAGAAGTCTTTGTCCAGCCCTTTTTAATTTTAGAAGTGGTGAAGTCACCAAAACTAATGACCTGATTGAGCTGCATTCCTTGTCGGCCTTTTACAGGATAAATAAGTGCGTTTGTTTTTAATGCATCAGGAAGTTTAACATCCTGAGCAAGTAGGCCATTAAGGATAAAGCCAGTCATTAACATGCAAAAGAGCAGATATTTTTTTTATCATTTTCAAAGTTGTCTAAACAGGATCAAATATACAAGAAATGACTGTTCCCTATAACAACGTTAAAACAAACAAGTTTGGATTTTTTTGTATTTTTATGCCAAATAAAAAAACGCCCATGAACTATATTTATCTTGGATTAATTACCTG
>CAYWNI010000116.1:0-6864 GCA_964459525.1 uncultured Lentimicrobiaceae bacterium
GCTACCATTAAACTTTGAGGTGAAGTGTACATGGTTAAAGACCAAAATGCATTTACAGGAGGCAATTCACCACCTTTAAAAGTTAAGGTATATTTATTTGTAGCTGCATCCAATGGTTTTCCGTCTGCATCTACCGTATAAAGCGGATAGAATGCTTCTTCTTTAGAGTTCCCATAAAGCCCCAGTACATCACCAGCCATTCTGTATAGATAATTACCATCTATATATTCTCTTGTTCCAAATACGTTTGCAGATGTTATTTCGCCAGCTTCAACTTTTTTCATTAATCCAGCAAAAGTAACGCCCCATGCTTCTTTAATTCCTGCTTCCATCGCGCCTTCAGCATCAGGTGAAAGTGTGGCAAAATCAATTGTTTTTCCTGCTCCGATGCCAATTTTAGCAAAACGCTCCATCAACGCAACTTCAGATGGGTTTGTTGGGCAAAAATTCAACACGAAATTCATCACATTAAAAAACTCTAACGACGTTTTTTGTTCGGCTGGAGTTAAAGGTTTCATCCATTCTACTTCAGATGAAGCGGATACAGGCTCTTTGCCCAAATAAGCAGCTAAGGTTTGTACTTTGTATTTAGCTTGTATGGCCATCACATTATCAATATCTGCCGGATTAAAAAGTTGCGTTCTAAAAACTACGACTCCAATTTGAGTCTCTGTTTTTATAACCTTGTCTATGCCTTCTATAGTTTCACCCTTCCAATTTGGTCCAACAAGCATATAGGTTCCAGCTTTGTTACCCGTTGTTCTTGATCCCAGATAAGCGAAATTATAGGTATAACTATCTACAAATTGAAGAACATAATAGCGGTCTTCTTCAATTTCCGGCAAGCTAATTACGATTGGTTCAGTTGTTACATCATAACCTATCCATGAATAAGGTGTGTCTGAGTTAGCTGTTTGTACCGCAACATCAGCTGCTGTGTATACCTTCGCTATGTTGGTAATTTGATTCCAGGGTGCTTTAAATTCTTTATCTGTTTTGTCCACATAATAGGCATATTCAACGCGGTAGTTATCCACCATAGGATACCCATAAATATAGGCATCATGAGCAATTGCTTTTATTGAATCAAGAGGGAGTGCATCTATAGATTCATTTGCAGTTTTCGCTGGCTCATTATTACAAGCAGCCATTGATACAGCTAATATCACAATGGATACCAACTTCATAAGTTTTTTAAAATTCATAATTAAATATTTTATTTATTAATTCGATAAAATTATTATTCTTTCACTAATTCAACTTCACTTGGCCTCCATGTTTTGTCGAGCCATGGCTCAAGTGGGCCATACATTCTTAGCAGTGTAAACCAACTTTTTCCCGGAATGGTTTGTAGCCAATTATTCTCAAATCCTTTAGGCGCTTCAGGGCTAAAATAAACATCTATCGAGCCATCTGCATTGGTTTTAAACCCTTTGGTTTGGCTACCAACGGAAGGCAGAACTTGATCAGTTTGTAATTGCGATCTTGTTTGCGTGTCATAAATAGTAAACGCCCAGAAGTTATTTACGGGTACATTTGGAGGTAAATGCACTTTATAGGTCTTGGAACCATCCATTGCTTTTTTACTAGCATCTACATAGGCTATGGCGTAATCTGATCCTTTACCAGGTATAGAAACCGCCATTGCAGGAGTAACAATAGTATAGCCGTAGTAATAGAAGGCCCTTGCATCACTATTCATCGTTTGCCCATCTTTGCCATTAAAGAATACATTCTTGTCCAGGAAAGCCATCAACCAAGCGCTCTCTGTGTCGGGGTAAATTTGAATACCTTCCATAGTGCCTGCAGTACCACTTACTCTTGGATACCACATGGTTGAGCGTACTGTAGCATTCCCGATAGCAACGGCATCGGTTAGAATTTTTTTCATCCGATCGTCTGGTGCAAATGGTTTTCCTTTTTCAATACCAATGGAAGCAAAGAGCCCTCTTGTTTCGGGGTCCAACATTTCTAAGGGTTCTTCCTGGATGGTTTTATTGATTTCCTCGAAGAAAGAAAAATCATTGTGATGAACGGTGTTGAATGCTTGATTTGTAGCGTTTACAAAATTCATTTCTGGGATGTTATTCGCCATAGACAAAGGATAAACCTTTACTGTCGCTTTTGCCAAATTGGTAGCTTTCTCTAAACCATCCGCAATAGACAAGCGCATAAAACCCCACGTTTTGAAAGTTGGAGATTTTACTACGAAGTAACCAGCGGGTATGTTGCCTTCGTAAGCGGGAGGCAATATCAGGAATTTCCCACCTTTCCCTTTGTCTGGGCCAAAAACACCGATGTCGCTGATGTACTCAAACCAGGCGCTGTTAAATCCACCCAATAATCCTGGAGGGGCTTCAACGACCATTGGTCCATTCGCTTTTAGATCTAACACAGGAGCCAGGTATAAAGTAGATGTGTTTCCTGTAAGGAATATGCCCTTCGAGTTTAATAATTCAATAATCATTATGTCATTGAATTTTATGTTCGCACCAATTGCTTTTGGCCCTTCTATCAATTCTCTGATAGATGCACCTTGAATACCTTTTAAAAAGGCTTCTACACCGCGTGAGCGGTCCAAATTATCATACACCAATTGTACTGTTTCGTTCGTTGGCGTGCCGTCGAAAAAGTTTAATGTTCCAATAGATGTTTCTACCACATCTGGGGTCATTATTCCTTTTGGAATATCGGTAGTTTGCGTGTATGTGCCAATTGCAGGCTCTTCGCTTTGCGCATAAGCTGCTGTTGTTGCGAATATGCAGATAACTGTTACAGAAAGTACGTTTAGTATTTTTCTTCTCATGATACTTGGGTTTATTTAATATTTAATTGTAATTATATAATTCAATATTAGATATTTAACTACTTTATCTTTTTTTCCTGGGCAATCATTTGCAAAATCTCTTGTTCAAGACATTGTTTTATATCTTCATACTCCGCAAGATTTCTGTTGCCTTTTTTCTGCTTCTGTTTTATTTCCTGTACCATGGCAGCACATAATATGTGATCTGCGCATAGATCGCGGAAGTTTTCATCGGTTTGGAATAGAAAAGTAATCCTCTCTTCAAAATCCGGAAACATTCGAACAATAGAATCAACATTCTCGCCCATAGTTATTTTTTAAAATATGAATACGCTACAAAAATATGTCAGGCGAGCGGTTCGTGTAAGTGTTATACCGTTACTTAACTGTAAAATGAGGTGAGATACATCTTGCTCAATGCCCGTGGGCAGGGCGGTTTGGGGGTGTTACAAATTTTTCGCAATTAAAATATTGAGTGCTCGGGATGAGATGAAATCAGGTAATGGGTACCCCTGCTTTTTTTGCCCCTTCAATGATTTTGTCGATCAATGGTTTATCGAGCAAAAACGCATCTAAGGTTTTATAAATCTTAGTCATAATCTCTGAAAACTTTTCATTTAATAGGCTTACATCGTCTTGTGCTTCATCCCGCTTACCGAGTTTGCCTTTGGCAGCAGCTTTTGTAAAGGGATCGAGAAATACATCTACGGTTTCAATTTTGTTGGCGTATTCAAGGGCCTTTTCGTAGTCGTGTTTTTGGTAACAGACCAGGAAAAATCCTAAATAAAACCACCAGGGGCAATGGGGGTTAAGGTTTAAAGATTGGGTAAGCAATACTTCCGCACGCTTAAATTCACCGGCGCAGGCCAAGCCAAATCCAACACCTCCCATTAAAGAAACTGAAGAAGGGTTTAGCGTCAAACAATATTCTAGTGCCTTAACTGCTTCATCCTTGTTTTGCATATAAACATTACACCAGCCATATTGCAGATATGCGTGTTGGCAGTGCGGATCTATACGTATGGCTCTTTTGGTAAGTTCAAACGCTTCTTTTACAGGATATTCTACAGTCGGGTAACCAAGCGAATAAGCGTCAAGATATAACTCTGCCAACATTGCTAGACCTGTTGCATAATTTGGGTCATGACGTATTGAATTTTCCAGCGCTTCCCGGGTTTTTAGATATGTTTCTTCCGAGTAGTTCATGTGGAAATAGTAATTCCAAAAAGCAGCATCAAATGCGTTTAAATTAGAAGCGTTATGCCGATTGGTGCCAGAGTTCTCATGGATAATAATTCCGTAGTGTCCTCCCAAAACCGAACAAACGTTTTCTACGATCTGATCCTGGATAGTTATCAGATTTTCAATATTTAGTGCATGATTGTAAGTTTGGGTCCAAACCTGCATCCCATTCATGGCTTTTATCAAATTAACATTTACCCTGATGCTTTCAGGTGAGCGTTTTACAGAACCACTTATAAGGTAATGAACCCCCAAATCAGAACCGATAACTCGGATGTCTTCAGTAATGGTGGCGTACTTAAGTGCAGAGTAATGTGCAAGCACTGCAATTTCCTGAAACCTGCTGAAGATGCGGGTTAGCTCTTCGCCAAACCCATCCACAAAGAATTGGTATTCATTGTCGGATAATAAATTGCGAAACGGAAGCACCGCAAGCGTGAGTTTTGAACGGGAATATTTAATGTTGTTGTCTGCCACAATCAAGCCGGGATCATCAATTCGCTGCGAACGGAATACAGGAACATAAGTACCTTTAATCAACTCGATCCTGACATGATTTTCATTGCCGGCGTTAATGTAATACTCGTTTAAAAGTCGTCTGAGCCTTCCGGCGTGAATTCGCACGATAGCATCTATTTGTGGATTAAAATCAGAAGGCTTGCCCAGTGCACTCACTGCAATGGTGTATTCCTTTAATCCATCGGTCTGGCCTTCCAGCGTTTGTTCTACGATAAACTTTAAAAAATTGGACAGAACGGATGAGCGCGAAAATAAAACACTGGAAAGTACACGTCCCAACTCACTAAGAATTTCTTTTTTAGAGTTTTCCGATAACATATGGGTCTCCAGTGATTTGGGTTTCATCAATATGTAATTATTAGATATTTTACTCTTGTAAATAAAGTGCAATATACCATTAAATCACAACTTTCATTTTCGTTTAGCCAAAAAATCTATTGTTTATTGTTCTTTGTCAGAATCTCGGTTTCTTCTGATATTCTTCTTTGCTCTTTTACGATTAACAACAGTCTGGATACAAACCTTTTTCTTCTGTTATTCCCCTAGTCTTAAAGTAAGCAAAAGGTGCTTCTTAGGGCACTATTTATTTTTTTAAACACGATTAACCGACAAAACATTAGTTACAATTTACCATTCTCATTCAGATAGGCAGCTCTATTCCTATTGTGCATCTCGAATGATTGTCTTGATGCCTCTTCCGCAGAAACCGAGATTTTCTCGCATTTTGGCCACTCTCGCGATCTTACGCACTTCACTTTCTTTGTGAAACTGGTTCAAATATTTCATTGCTTTCTTTCAGATATACATGAAAACACACCCAACCACCCAACGTATTAGTTCTTAAGCAGTTTTCCGGTAGTCATCCCATCAACTGTTTTTAATTGATAAAGGTAAAACCCTTTTGGTATGTCTTTGCCATCAATGCTAATGTGCTGAAAGCCGGCCGGTAGCTGAATAAAATTCTTTTGATATACTTTCTGACCATTTGTATTGTATAGATAAAAGGAAACATTGCTGGTCTGGTGCAGCTGAAAACTTATCTGCGTTGTTTCAGTAAATGGATTTGGAAATGCTTCAGTGCTAACTGTCTCTATAATTTGGTTCACGCCGACCAAGGTGTCAGTTGCCTTGATTTTAATGTCGTCGACAAACCAAGAATACCACAAGTTTGTTCCCATGAGGTTCGAGGCTTGCCAGGCAATACGCACATCGTTTCCGATGTAATTATCGAGGCTCAATACAATATCGTCGTTATAATTTGACACACCGGCAGGATAATCGGCCGCACTCCAAAGTGTAGTCCAGCTAAAGCCATCAGTCGTTATTTTTACAAGGTATTCATCGTAATCGTAACTATTTAACCGGGCAAAGGTTTTAAACGTAAGAACGGCATCTTGGTTTATGGCAACCAGAGGCGAAATTAACCATTCATCCTGGGCATTGCCTTGAAAATCCCATTCTACCGCTGCCTGACGTTGTCCTTCAGGTGGTGCAATTTCATATTCTACCCCATCGCTATCGGTGTAGTAAACCAAGCCGTAATCATCCCATGTGAGCCATGTAAGCGGTTTTCCTGTAACTTCCCAATTTGACGGAGGGAAAATTTCTCCCTCAAAACCTTCTTCAAGTATAGGCTGAACCCAATCCCAATGCAGTGAGTAATTATCAGACCAAATGGCATTTCCGAGGTTGTCTGTAAGCCAAAACCGAATGGCGCCCTCGGTATGGTCGGGTTGGCCCGATAAACTACCTTCGTAAATAAAGTCGCCTTGAACGCCGGAGGTTTTTGTCATCAGTACTTCAACGGTATTTCCATCTATTAATGCTTCTCCATCAAGTGTTTCCGGCATTTCCGACATATCACGAACACGTAATTTTAATTCCATTTCCTGTTGGGCGTAAACCTGTGTGCCTTCCAGTGCAATAATTACAGGCGGATCAATATCAATGGTATTGGTTTCAACCACGATATCGTCCAAGAACATTTTCCAGCCATAACCACTGACTGCCTTAAAGATAAGGTACGTGTTTTGCTGACTGCTAAATTCAAACGAATACTGGTACCAATCTTCAAAAGGAACTTCGGGGTAAAAGTTTATGGCCCTGTTTATTGAATCTAAAAGCGTAGCTCCGGCCAAGTCGGGTACGGAATTGTAGTACACTTCCAGTTTATCTCTGCGGTTATTGCTGGGGTCTTCTGAACGAAAAAACCAAAACCTGACTACGTTATCATCGGTAAGTGTCATGGCTGGGGTAATCAATACGGCCGCGTCGCCAGCAGAAGCATTAAACGAATT
>CAYWNI010000116.1:6874-8899 GCA_964459525.1 uncultured Lentimicrobiaceae bacterium
GCTGCGCTTCCGTCGTGGGGCATGCACGATGGCCATTCTCCTTCGGTAACACGTTCGAACTCCCTGTCGCCCGTAACAACCGGAAAGCTCACCCAGTCTTCGGGGGGAAAGGCGGGGTTCTCAAATCCTTGGTGATAAGGGAATTCGGTTATTTGAGCTTGTGCAAATAATTGCAGGATAATTGTAAAGACCAACAGTAATATGTGTTTCATCTGATTGAAAATTTATTGATGGCGAAGGTAGTGATATTAATCATATTACCTTTTTGAAGGAGCGTTTTTTTCATCAGGTAAGCGGTTGATGCTATAGTCGACTCTTTGTGCTCGTTTCTAAATATCAATCACTTACTTAGCGTAGTTTTATGAATACGGCATACCTGACTGCCGATCCTTTATTCGTTTACTTCGAGTTTAAAACCTATGCCGTGCACATTTATAATGTTTACTTCAGGATCAGTTTTGAGGTATTTTCTGAGTTTGGTGATAAATACATCCATACTTCGCCCGATGAAGTAATCGTTTTCACCCCAAACTGTCTCCAAAGCCACCTCGCGCGACAGCAGCATGTTTTTGTGTTGGCACAGCAACTGCAACAGGTTGGCTTCTTTGCGTGTGAGGCGTTGCTCTCCCTGTGGGCTTGTTAATGTTAGGTTGTTGCTGTCGAATTTAAAGTGCCCCAACGTGTAAAAACGGCTGTCTTCTTCAGTACGTTTTTCGTTGCCAATCCAGCAACGCTTTAAAATGGCTTTGATGCGCAGGCTCAACTCTTCGGTGCTAAAAGGCTTGGTGATATAATCGTCGCAGCCCTGTTGGAAACCTCTTATCCGGTCTTCTTTGAGGTTTTTCGCGGTAAGGAAGATAATTGGGATGGCTGTATTTTTTTGTCGGATTTCACCTGCCAAAGTAAAACCGTCTTTTTTGGGCATCATAACATCCAGTATAGCCAAATCGAAATGCCTCGAATTGAACAATTTAAGTCCGGAATCTCCATCCCCGGCATGGACTACCAAATATCCCATCATTTCCAGATAATCCTTTAATATCATGCTGAGGTTAGGGTCGTCTTCTACAAACAAGATGCGTGTTTTAGCGGTAGTTTCTTCCATAACTTAGTGATTTGAATTGAGATAAATAAGAAAAGTAGATCCTTTGCCCAGCTCACTTTTTATTTGAATACGTCCTTTGTGGTATTCAACAACCGTTTTTGCATAGTACAAACCGAGGCCAAACCCTCTAACTTCATGTATGTTGCCGGTTGGAACTCTGAACAAGTTCTTAAAAATATCTTTTTGATGTTCATGACTAACGCCAATGCCATTGTCTTTAAAGCTAACAACCAGCTGGTTACCATGATTGTGCGTGGAGATTTCAATTTCAGGGCTATTGGGGCTGTATTTTATGGCGTTATCGAGCAGGTTATAAAATACACTCATCAAATGAAATTTGTCGCCAATAACGTTGGGGTTTGCTGCATCAAGATGGAGTAAAACACTGGCGTTGCTTTTCTTTATCAGCAACTCAAAACTATCAGTAACCGAATCTAAAAGCTGGTGAACATTTAGTTTCTTCATCTTGAATGATGGTTCTTCCTGATCGAGAGCAGCTACATTGAGCAGCTGTTCAATTTGGTTTTGCAGCCTTTTATTTTCATCATGAATAATGTCGGCATACTTTTTAATGCGCTGTGGGTCGGCTATAACTTCATCACGTTGAATCATTTCTGCCGCCAGGCAGGTGGTAGCGATGGGGGTTTTAAACTCATGTGTCATGTTGTTGATGAAATCATTTTTGATTTCAGAAATTTTTTTCTGTTGCAACAAGTTGCTGACCACATAAAAGAAACTAATAATCAACACCAACAAAAACACCGCAGACCAGAGCAGCCAGTACCCGATCATTTTAATAAGTATCACAGCTTTGTCAGGAAAATATACCGACAAATAATAATCGCCAGGACGATAAATGCTAGAAACAGAAAACTGGTATGGCGAATCAATCAGCTCTTTTTCAAAGCCTTCGTAACGCC